>JANMKC010000202.1:0-1905 GCA_031371785.1 Flavobacteriales bacterium
GCCCAAGTTCGCCACGCTGGATGCGGCGAAGAAGGAGGACAACCTCGTGAAGCGCACCGCGATCCTCTACGCAGGCACCGACAAGGCCGGCGAGTTCTACCGCAAGAGCTTCCACGGGCTGTTCGCCTACGTGAGCCACCGAATTCCGGAGATCACCGACCAGCTCTACAAGATCGACGACGCCATGCGCGCGGGCTTCGGCTGGGAGCTGGGGCCTTTTGAAACGTGGGATGCGATCGGTGTGTCGACGTCGCGCGACGCTATGGCGACCGAAGGAAGAAAGGTCGCGAGTTGGGTTGATGAAATGATCGCAGCTGGTCACACATCATTCTACAAGAACGAAGGCGGCAAGCGGCTCTACTACGACATCCCGAGCAAGAGCTACAAGCCCGTGCCGCGCGCGGAAGGCACCATCGTGTTGAGCGAACTGCCCGAAAGCAGCATCGTGTGGAAGAACAATCTGGCCCGCGTCTACGACATCGGCGACGGCATCCTCGCGGTGAGTTGGGGCGGCAAGATGAACGTCATCGGCGCGGAGGTGATCCAGGGCCTCAACAAGGCGATCGATCTCGCCGAGGCCGGATACAAAGGCCTCGTGGTCTACAACGACGGCGCGCTTTTCACCGCGGGCGCCAACGTGGGCATGATCTTCATGATGGCCGTGGAGCAGGAGTACGACGACCTGGACATGGCCATCCGCACTTTCCAGAACACCATGATGCGCATGCGGCATTCATCCATCCCCGTGGTGGCCGCGCCGCACCAGCTCTGCCTCGGCGGCGGCACCGAGCTCTGCCTGCACGCGGACAAGGTGGTGGCGCATGCCGAGACCTACATGGGCCTCGTGGAGTTCGGCGTGGGCGTGATCCCCGGCGGTGGCGGCAGCAAGGAGTTCGCGCTGCGCCTCAGCGATGAACTGAAGGAAGGCGACATCCGCATCAACGCGCTGCGCGAGCGCTTCCTCACCATCGGCCAGGCCAAGGTGAGCACCAGTGGCGAGGAAGCCTTCGCACTCGGCTACCTGCGCCGCGGCACGGACGAGGTGATCGTGAGCCGCGCGCACCAGCTGGCCTACGCCAAGGAATGCGCGCTCGACCTCTGGGAGAAGGGCTACACCAAGCCGCCCATTCGCAAGGACATCAAGGTGCTCGGCCGCGAAGGCCTGGGCATCGTGTACATCGGGGCGAATACGATGCAAAGCGGGAACTACATCAGTGAACATGATACCCTCATAAGCCAGAAGCTCGGTCACCTGCTATGCGGTGGAGACTTGTCAGAGCCGACCGAAGTGAGTGAGCAATATCTCCTCGACTTGGAAAGGAAGACGTTCCTTGAACTGTGTATGCAGAGAAAGACCTTGGAAAGACTTCAGTCCATCATCACGTCGGGTAAAGTGTTGCGCAACTGAACGAGCTTCTCTCACAGTGAACAATTGGAAAGACTACATAGAATCCAAGTTCCAGCCGAAGGACAGCTTCACCTTCTCGACTACCGAGATCTCGAACACGCTCGATGTGAAGCACAAGAAAACCGGTACAATCGTCTCCTTCATTTGGCCTGAGTCGGATTGGTTGACACTTGCCGATGTGCAGTACTACAACGACAAAACGCAGGGGTCATCTGGCGAATTGGATGGACCTATCGTGTTCAAGGAGGAGAGCGTAAAGGCCATGGACAGATACTTGGAGCCTGCATTTGAAACTGGCTGGAGCAGTAGGTTCGTTTACCTCTTTGGCAAACACTACAAATCGGTCGTCACCTGCAATGGCAAACCGAAGAACCACAAGTTTCACTACTACAGTGCAGAATTGGGATGCTTGTCCATTCCGTTGATGCCGCTCCTTGAGCCACTATCCTATGTCATTGGCAAGCGCAAGAACATCCAAATCGCTCCGATCAATGAAC
>JANMKC010000228.1:0-19892 GCA_031371785.1 Flavobacteriales bacterium
GATGGACCGCGTGAAGTTGCAGGCGCGGATGGATACCAAGTACGTGTTCAGCGCGATCGATCTGCCCGCTTTCCTGGAGAAGCTGTTGCCCGAATACCGGATCCTGGAAGTGAACGGTGAACGGGGCGTTGGTTACCGATCGCTCTATTTCGACACCACCGACCGCCGGAGTTTTCTTCAGCACCACAACGGTCGCACCTTCCGCAACA
Source organism: Flavobacteriales bacterium (assembly GCA_031371785.1). GTDB lineage: Bacteria > Bacteroidota > Bacteroidia > Flavobacteriales_F > PHOS-HE28 > PHOS-HE28. The sequence goes on from JANMKC010000228.1 coordinate 210, forward strand.
AAGTGCGTTTCCGTGAGTATGTGGGCAGCGGCCTGCGTTTTCTTGAAGTGAAGCGCAAGACAGGACGTGGAGGGACGGACAAGGTGCGTGAGCAGGTGACCGCGGTCCCGGAATTCCTGAACGAAGAGCAGCTCGCGTTCATCGCCTCGGCAAGCGGCAGCAGCGATCCACTGGAGGCCGTGCTATGGAACACTTTCACGCGCCTCACGCTGGTACACCATACGCGGCATGAGCGGCTCACCATCGATCGCGCGCTCACTTTTTCCACCGCCGATCGATCTTGCACATTGGAAGGTATCTGTGTAGCCGAACTGAAAGAGGAACGCGCCGATCGCTCGTCGCCGTTCATGCGCCTGATGCGGGAAAGCGGCAACCGCTCGAGCAGCATGAGCAAATACTGCGTTGGCATGCTGCTGCTGGGCATGGCACCGAAACACAACACATTCAAACCAACCATGCTCCACCTCGCGCGTTTGCGCCCGGCGGCATGATCGAGGGCAACCCATCATGATGACCAAGGTTTTCGGCATGCGCCTCTTCCACCCTGACCTGTGGGAGATGCTCTTCAAGTTCACACTGGACGCGCTGGTCCTCTTCGCGCTGGTGCGGTTGATCTACTACCCGATCCACCGCAAGAAGGAGAACCTCTTCACCTACATCGTTTTCAACGTCCTCATCTTCTTCCTGTGCATCCTGATGAACAACGTGAAGTTGAGCATGGGCTTCGGCTTCGGGCTGTTCGCCGTGTTCAGCATCATCCGCTACCGCACCGAACAATTGACGGTGAAGGACATGACCTACCTGTTCACGGCGATCACGCTCGCGGTGATCAACGCGTTGGTGAGCAAGAAGGTGAGCTTGGCGGAACTGTTGTTCACCAATGCGATCATCCTGGGACTCGTCTATGTGATGGAACACCTGTGGCTCACGCGGCACGAAGCGATGCGGCAGTTGATCTACGAGAAGATCGAACTGATCAAGCCCGAGAACAAGGACAAGCTCGCGGAGGATCTGCACCAACGGCTCGGCATCAAGGTGAGCCGCGTGGAGATCGGTCGGATCGATCTGCTGCGCGACACGGTACAACTACGGGTGTTCTTCTTCGAGGACGAGCAGACGCTGGCCGGCTTTACCGAGATCGCGCGGGACAACGACGACTGATCAGGCCTTGTTGATCAGGGTGACCGCATAGGCGCACACGCCTTCTTCACGCCCGACGAACCCGAGTGTTTCGTTCGTGGTGGCTTTGATCGAAACGGCGTTGATGTCAACACCGAGGATCGGCGCCATCGCCGCACGCATGGCTTCAATGTGCGGCTTGATCTTCGGTCGCTCCAGCAGCAGTGTGCTGTCCACGTTGCCGATCCCCCATCCATTCTCCTTCAGCAACTCAACAACCTGCGCGAGGAGATCCTTGCTGTGCGCTCCTTTCCAACGCATGTCGGTATCGGGGAAGTGGTTGCCGATATCACCAAGGCCCGCAGCCCCAAGCAATGCGTCGCAGATGGCGTGCAGCAGTACGTCGGCATCGCTGTGGCCCAATGCGCCTTTGGGATGTTCGATTCGAACGCCACCCAACCAGAGCGCGCGGCCTTCCACTAATTGGTGCGTATCGAAGCCGAACCCGACGCGGAATGTCATTCGACGTCGCCTTCCTTCTTCTTCGCCTTGCCGTCGAAGTTGAAGCCCAGGGTGAAGCGCAGCGTATTGGCCAGCGGGCTGCGTTGCGTGTTGGCGATGAGGTAGCTGAAGTCGAGCGAGAAGATGCTGTACTTCACACCGAGACCCATGGTGAAGTACTTGCGGTTGCCCTTGGTGGCATGCTCCCAGAAATAGCCAGCGCGGAAAGCGAACTGCTTGGCGTACCAGTATTCAACACCGCCACCGAAGTTGAACTCGCGCAATTCCTCCCTGAACTTGCTGCCACTGATCACCTTGTAGTCGGTGTTCAGATCTCCGGGCGCGTCGGTGAAGGAGCCGAGAATGCCAGCAGCGATACCACGTTTGGGATCTTCACCGGCCAGGATCGTGTCCCCGTTCGCATTGTAGATCGGGGGTGTTGGCACGAGCAATTTGTTCACGTCGATGTTGAGGGAGATGCTGTTGTAGTCGTCCAGATCCACCGTTAGGCAGGGGCCGAGACGCATGTTGATGGGGATGAAGTCGCGACGCGAGGCATCGCTGTAGGACATCTTCGCGCCAACGTTGGAGATGTTCAACCCGAAGGCGAAGGTGCCGTTGTTCTTGCCCAGATCGAAGTTCTTCTTGCGGTAGTAGAAGGAAACGTCCGCAGCGATGGACTGACCGGCCTTCGTATTGGCACCGCTCACATTGAGGCCACCAGTGAGGTTGCTGTTGATGTAACGCAGCGCGATGCCCCCGGCGAAATTGTCGCTGAACTGCTGGGCGAAGGCGAGATCTACGGCGAATTCCGCTGGCTTGAAGTCCCGGATCACCGAACCGTTCACATCGGTGAAGGTGATACTGCCCAAGTTGAAATAACGGAGGGAAGCACCTATCGCACCACGCTTGTTCTTCAGCTTGCGGTACCCGGCGAGGTAGGCCAGGCTCATGTCCGGAACCAGGTTGCGCAGCCAAGGGGAAACGGACAGTCGGAATTCGCTTTCGTTCTCCGCAAAGGCCAGTTTGCTGGGATTCCAATGGATCGAGTTGGCATCACCCGGCAGGGCAACGCCTGCATCGCCCATTCCGCCGGAACGGGAATCCGGCCCGATCATGAGGAACGGAACAGCGGTGGTAATGGTGTTGAGACGCGCGCCACATTGTTGCCCACTGATCTCGGTGAGACAGTTGGTGTTCACTTGGGCCGAGAGGCTGAAGCGACCAAGCAGGGACAGGAAAACCAGCGTTCCGGAGCGGAAAAAGACCATCATCCTATGATGCGTTCAAAAATCGGGGCTGCGAATATACGTGGGGCCTCAGGCCTTTATTGCCTTGGTCAGCGCAGGATCACGAGCTTCTCCACTTTGTCCGCCGCTTCACCATCATCATTCGCTACACGGAGGCGGTATACGTAGACACCGCGCCCGAGCTTGTCGCCGTTATCGTCCAGCCCGTCCCAAGCCAAGGGTTCCGAACGGAATCCATCGCAGGCGAGTTCGCGATCGAGCGTCTTCACCAAGCGGCCCGCAACGGTGAACACCTGCACTTGTACGTTCAGGTTGCCGCATGGCCGGTTGTGTTCGAAGTAGAAGTCGGTGTGTGTCGTGAACGGGTTGGGATAATTGAGCACATGCTCCAGCGCCAGTTGGGCACTGGGCGCCACTACGAAATCAAGGCTCTTCTGGCTGCTGTTGTTGAACACGTCCCAAGCCTTCATCGTCAAGGTGTGGGAACCTTCGCCCAGACCAGTGAGCCTGTAGCGCACCTTCCCGCTCTTATAGGTGTCGAGATCCGCTTCATACACGTCGTTGAGAACGATCGCGTTCTCATTGCTCGCATCCACCACAGCGGTAAGGTCATGGCCGATACTGTTGCCGAGCGTGTTGATGCCGTTCTGGTCAAAGAACTTGGCGTACAGCAACGGGGTCTCGTTCGTGGTGCCGCCCGGAACGAATCGCTCATCGTTCATGAAGAGGTTGATCTCGGGACCCACGGCGTCGGATATTGCGTTCGGGTCGGATCCTCCGATCAGTGGATCATTGGTGTAACCGCACGCATTGGTTTGCAGGTTCTCCGCGTAGATGCTGATGCGCCCGGCACCTACTTGATAGTTGATGTCCTTGGGTACCACGAAGGTGAAATGGAAGAGTCCGTTCGTCACCGACACCTTGCCACGGTAAATGATGTTCTTGCGCAACCCGAAATTGTAAGGCGAGCCACCATCATTGGCGAGGGTGCTCACGGTCACTTTCTTGTCGAACACGGTGGGCACCACCACACCGCTGAAATCAGAGAGGATCTGTCCGAGCGTGTCGGTCACTTCACCGGAGATGCGCACGGTGGCCAGCGCTTGTATGGTATCAACAGGGTTGCCGAGCGTATCGGTGATGGCCGTGATGCGGGCCGCATTGCGGGCCAGCGCGAGGCGTGTGGAAGGATCGCCTAGCAAGGTGAAATTCCTGTAGTTGGTGGTTGAACCGGCGATCCCGGCCTTGGTCCTGCGGTATGCATCACCGAAGCGCTGGTCCCTTCCCAATTCCTCGGTGGGTGAGAACACATGGTTGAAGAATTCGGTGGCCAACGTTTGGTTGGCCCCGCTGTAGGCGATGCGGGTAGTGGTCATCAGCCCGATGCCACCGCCATTGGGGTTCAAGAAGACAAGTTCACCTGCGGAGGTCCTGGCGGGATCGTCCCATCGGCTGAACTCGCAGGTGGCGGTCATGAACAGCGGAAGCCGATCCAAATTGGTCCAGTCGAGGATGGTCTGCACATCGAGGAAACGTTCATGGGCCCAGCCCACCTCACCACCGTGGCCCACATAGTTCACCAGCAGCAGGCCTTTCTGCACGCGATCGCGGAGGGCGGCCTGTGCCTCAGGGTAGCGCTGGCCACCGGGAGTGCTTTGTTGAACGTACGCGTCCAAATAGATCTTGTTGATGTTCAAACAAGGCGAAAGGCTTTCCACTTGGGAGGCCAGCGCGTCGCTATTGGCCATGTGGGTCGTGCCATCGAAGCCATCCCCGCTCTGGTCGTCGCTGGCGAAGAGTACCCAGTTGCGCCAGTCACTGGCACCGCCATCGGAACCGCTCGTGCAGGAAGTTCCTGTATTGGACTGGATCATGAGCTTGTCGTAGTTCAGCAACTTGTTCACCGCATCGCGTGCCTGGGTCGCATCGCTCACCGGAAGCCGCCCGATGCCGATATCCACCACATCCGGATTCGCTTCACCTTCGCTATCGTCCAGCAGCCCGAAGTAATCGTCCGAGGTGAAGCAGGAAGCAGGGATCCAGGAATCGAACGATTGGTAGGAGGGAATGAGGTTCTGGTTGCTCGGAGCGAGATTGATGTTGTTGTATGATCCATCGCCGAAGAGGAGAAGGTAACGCGGCATGAGCTGTTCGTCCGAACCCGCCCGATCGTACAGCATTTTCATGTAACGCTTGATCGCCGTCACGTCCCGTTGCCCGGAGGAGAACTCATTGAAGATCTGTTGCGGGGTCACCATCACCACGGTAAGACCCTCTTCGGCGCGGTGTTCGGCCAGGCGCTGTGCCTCACCCTGGAACTCGGACGGGCACACGATCACCAGGTCTGTTGGGAGCGGCGTGGCATGCAGGTCCTGGTTCGGTACATGACCGACCGGTGTGGGTACCAGAAAGCCCGTGTTCTTGAAAGCGATGAACTGGCGCAGGCTGTCGGTGGTCACGCGGAACACCTTCTGCGCGCCGTTGTCGGCAAAGGCGACATTGCCAACGTGGGTGGGATCGGTGATCTCCCAGATCCGTTGTATACCGGAGGCAAGGTCCAGCGTGAACTCACTGATGCGGTCGGGTCCAACTGAGCGCAGGTCGCGGAAGCCGAGCTGATCACCGACCATTTTCAGGTCGCGCCGCGCGTTCACTTCCATGAAATTCATCCAACCGAGCGAACTGATCGGATCGTGTTTGTTGAAGGTGACGGTGATGGGAAGAACGCTTCCGGAAAGGGGAACGCGCAAGGTCAGGGTCGCAGGTTTGGCATATTGCCCCGTATAGTTGGGCGACACGCCTTGGATCGAAAGATCCGCGGATATCCCTGCGGCACTGAACGTGAACGAACTGTAGTTGGTGGTTTCCAACGTACGCGCGGCCACATCAAAGCGCACCACCGCTGTGTCCCCTGCCGTGGGAAAAGGCACGTTGAAGCTGTAGTTGTAGGTCGTGGTCTGGTCGTACGTTTCAGCGAACCAGGTGCGGCCGCTCTTCAGGAAATTCAGGAGGTCCCGGTCGATGAACTGCCGATCATCGAACGCCGTCACCTGATCGGTCGCGGGAGCACTGGAGAGCGTGGCGTCCGCGATCCGGGATGCCGGTTCCACATCCAGCGCCACGAAATAACTGGCCGAGTCGGAACAGGTGTTCTTGGTATGCTCGAAAAGACCGGTTGTGTTGTTCAGGTTCCAGCGATGCGGACCCGTGGCGTAGAAGAGGATGTAATCGTTCGGCCCGAATTGTCCATCACCGCCATCAGCGACCTCAATGGTGTTCACGAGCAGGTCGTTCGGTAAGGGGGGACTGTTTGTAAAGGGGAGCGGCCCGGCATGGTTGCCGTATATGTTGATGCGGTCGGAAGAAAGGCCGTCCGTGTTCAGGCCCAATTGCTGAAGGAACGGGTAGGTCAGCTTGTAAACACCATCCTCGGGCACGGTGAACCGGTACCATTCCCCACTGGCCATCTTGGAATGATCGGGATAGGTGGCGCTCTTCGGCCTTCCGGCTCCCCCCGCGTGGTGCTCTTCCACCAATTGCAACCTGTAGTCGAGCAACCGTTCGAGCTGGCCTGTGGCCGAGTTCCTCCGGTACGGATAGATATCCACCAAGGCCAGTGGATGTTTCCGTGCGATCCCCATGATGGACCGTATTTGGGGCTCCGGTCCGGGTGAACCCAGACCCGGCAAGGCGTTCACGTCCTTGCTGGAAATAGGCGCATAGCGGACATCGGACAAGTATGCGGTGAATCCCGTGCAGGTCTTGCCCAGCGGCATGGATTCATGGATATAGGGCAGGTCCTGGCGGCTCTCGTCCAACATCATTTTGCCTTGCCAAGTGATACCGGCTGGATCGGTAGCGGGCGTCGCTTCGGATGGGGCTTTTTCAGCCGTTCGGGCGACATCCGTAATGGGCTTTATCGTCCGCTGCGCGAAGAGGGACGGAACGAGCAGCAGCGCGGTTGTCAGGAGGACTTCACGGGGGTGCAGCATGAACGACTATCAACAGGTTATCAACAGGGAAGGACCGAAAGTACTACCTTCGACCCTCGTGTTTTGGAACACACGACCAACGGGTCCGATTCCGACTTATTGCGGAAGGAGGACCGCGAACCCGGAGCGCCAGCGATCCGTATACTTGGCGCTCGCAGAAGGCACCGAACGATACGAGAGCATGAAGAGATGGACCGTTAAGCGTGCGGCCCCATGGCTTGCACTGGGCCTGCTGGGACCGTTCTCGGTATTGGCGCAGGACCCGCAATTCACGCAGTTCTACGCCAATCCCTTGTACCTGAATCCGGCCTTCGCGGGCACGGCACGCTGCCCGCGTGTAGTGCTCAATTACCGCAATCAATGGCCGGCCCTTTCAGGCACATTCGTGACCACCAGTGCGAGCTTCGACCAGGATGTACGCGGCATCATGGGCGGTCTGGGGCTTCTGGTCACCAACGACCAAGCTGGGAAGGGAACACTCACCACCACCACGGTGAGCGGCATTTACTCTTACACCCAAGCGATCAACCGGAAATTCTCGATCAAGGCAGGATTCCAAGCCACGTACTTCCAAAAGTCATTGGACTGGAACAAGCTCACCTTCGGTGACATGATCGATCCGCACCGCGGCTTCATCTACACCACCAATGACGTTCCACGCGGGGGTAACATCGGCGGCGCTGATTTTTCCGCAGGGGTCCTGGGATATACCGACATCTTTTTCATCGGCTTCGCGGCCAACCACCTCACCGAACCGAACGAATCCCTGATCGTGGGCACAAGCAAGTTGCCGATGAAACTGACCGGCCATGCTGGTGCCGCGATCCCGCTGGGCATGCGTGGCAAATACGGTGCGGCCAAGACCAAGCTTTCCCCGAACGTTCTGTATCAGCAACAGGCGGAGTTCCGCCAATTGAACCTCGGGCTCTTCGTGGATCATGGACCGATCATCGCTGGGGTATGGTACCGCTCACGCGACGCGTTCATCGCCCTGATCGGTTTCCACGGCGAGCGTTTCAAGTTCGGCTACAGCTACGATGTCACCACGAGCAAGCTCACCACCGCCACTGCGGGATCGCACGAGGTGAGCCTGACGCTCCAATTCAACTGCAAGAAAAAGCGTCGTCGGGTACGCACGGTACCATGTCCCACGTTCTGAACCAGAACCAGCAACCCGGCGCAACGGCCGGGGAACAAATACAACGGAAGACCATGAACCACTTGCGGAACATAGGCCTCATCATCGCCGGAGCGGCGGTGCTGAGCGGTTGCCAGTTCGAGAAGAGCGGTGCCACAGGTTGGAACTACAACGATTCCAAGAACGGTGGCTTCGAAAAGGCTCCTTTCGAGGAGCAGGAGAACGGCCCTGGCCTGATCCTCGTGGAGGGCGGCCAGTTCACCATGGGCCGTGTAACGGATGAGTTGACCCACGATTGGAACAACATCCCTCGTACGGTCACAGTATCCTCCTACTATATGGACGAGGTGGAGGTGACCAACTTCTACTGGCTCGAATACCTCTATTGGCTGGACCGTGTGTACAGCGCGGACTTCCCGGAGGTGTACAAGAAAGCCCTGCCGGATACGCTGGTGTGGCGCAGCAAACTCGCCTTCATGGAGCCGAAGGTCGAATACTATCTCCGTCACCCCGCCTATCGCGACTACCCCGTAGTGGGCGTGAACTGGCTTCAGTGCAATGATTATTGCGCTTGGCGCACGGACCGGGTGAACGAGGTGATCCTTATCCGCGAAGGCTTGTTCGAGCACTATCCGAACCAGATCAATGAGGACCACTTCACCACGGACAGCTACTTGGCGGGGCAATATGAGAGCGGAAAAAAAGTGGATGGCGTGCAGGATTTCAACCCCAACAAGGACACGCGCAACATCAAGATAGAGGACGGCATCCTTCTGCCCCGTTACCGACTGCCGACGGAAGCGGAATGGGAGTATGCCGGCTATGGCTTGGTAGGCAACACGGTGGATGAGCGTATCGTCGAGCGCAGGGTCTATCCGTGGAACGGTCACTGGGTGCGCTACGACAGCCGAAAGAAAGGTGGTGCGTTCTATGGTGACTTCCGTGGCAACTTCATGCGCGGCCGTGGTGACTATATGGGCGTGGCCGGCAGCTTGAACGACAACGGTGACATCACCACGCCGGTGTTCAGTTACTGGCCCAACGACTATGGCCTGTACAACATGGCCGGCAACGTGAGCGAATGGGTCATGGACGTTTACCGGCCGCTCAGTCCGGAGGACAAGGATGATCTTGCACCGGTGCGCGGCAATGTGTTCAAGACCAAAGTGCTGAACAGCGACGGCGGTGTACACGACAAGTATGACAAGGTGATCTATGACATCGACGGCATACTCGTTTACCTCACCGAATTCCAGAAGAAGATCGTTGGCCACACAACGGACGAGGAGGGCAAGTTGATCGACGACCTGATGACCAAGATCAATCAGGCCGTGGAGTTGAAGAACACCCGCAAGAGCGATCCCGCGAACCAGACGGTACAGGACATGGTGGACATGATCAAGGGTCAGGACCTGGAGATCTGCCCGAAACTGCTGGCCGGGATCAGCGAATACCAGACCGACCAGCCCGGAGAACTGGCCGTGCGCAAAGTCACCGTGGAAGAGAACATCGACCGGCGCAACTATCAGGAGAGCGACAACATCGGCTACCGCGATGGGGATCGCGAAAGCAGCATCTACTTCGAGCAGCCTGAATTCGAGGGCAACGCGATGTATGATTGGGGCAACACCTCATTGGTCAACGACCACGCCCGCGTATACAAAGGTGCCAGTTGGGCCGATCGCATCTATTGGGCGAACCCCGGTACGCGCCGTTTCCTGGATGAGCGCCAGAGCACTGCCACGCTCGGCTTCCGCTGCGCAATGACGCGCGTGGGCAGCCCAGTGGGGCTGGGCGACCAGAAACGCCGCACGAAACTGAAGAAGTAACGAGCGATCGTCAGCGAACTGTGAACCGACCGGACCCCGGCCATGTGCCGGGGTCTTTCTATTGAGGCCATGTTCAGCATCGAAGAACTTCACCTTCATTTCATCCTGTCCGCCGGAGCCTGCACGGATACAAGGCAATTGAAGGCCGGGGGAATATTCTTCGCACTGAAGGGACCGAACTTCAACGCCAATTCGTTCGCCGATCGAGCACTGGAAGGCGGCTGCGCATTTGTCGTTGTGGACGATCCGGCCACAGTGAAAGACGAACGCTATCTGCTTGTGCCGGACGTGCTGGGCGCATTAAAGCATCTCGGCCGGTATCATCGGCGTCAGTTCAACATTCCGGTGATCGGCATTACCGGCAGCAACGGCAAGACCACCACGAAGGAACTGATGCACGCGGTCCTCAACGCCGACCGCCCTACCCTCGCGACCGTTGGCAACCTGAACAATCATATAGGTGTGCCATTGACGCTGCTCGGGCTCACGGCTGAACATCGTATCGCGATCATCGAAATGGGGGCGAACCATGTGGGTGATGTAGCTGAACTTGTCGCCATCGCAGAACCCACGCACGGGATCATCACCAACATCGGAAAGGCGCACCTGGAGGGCTTCGGCGGCTATGCCGGCGTGATCAAGGCGAAGACGGAGATGTACGATTTCATCCGGACCAGCAAGGGCGTCCTCTTCGTCAATGCGGATGATCCGTTGCTCATGGAAAAGAGCACAGGGATCGAACGGCGATTATATGGATCAACGGAGAATTGCGATACCAGAGGCGGCATCGATGATGTTGACGACGCCTTTCTCCGGATGCACTTCAGCGATCGGGAACATCAAGGCCGTTTCCATGTGGAAACACGATTGATCGGTGCCTACAACGCGGCCAACGTTCTGTGCGCCGCATGCGTCGGCCAGCAATTCGACGTACCGGACCAGACCATCGCGGATGCGATCGGTGACTATGCGCCCACCAATAACCGATCACAGTTCATCGACACCGGCCGTAACCAAGTGGTGATGGATGCATACAACGCGAATCCGAGCAGCGTGCGCGCGGCCTTGGAGAATTTCGCAGCGATGAAAAGCGAGCGCGGGAAATTGGTGCTCCTGGGCGACATGCTGGAACTCGGTTCCGAGAGCGCATCGGAACATGAGGCCATCGCGGAACTTTTGCGGGCCATGCGTCTCGATGCGTGGTTGATCGGCCCTGAATTCCTGAAAGCCGCTGGCGGAGGCTCTTTCCAACGATTCGCAGCAGCCTCCGAAGCGCTCGCTCACGCACAAAGCATCGCCATCAATGGGAAACTGATCCTCGTGAAGGGATCACGCGGCATCAAGCTGGAAACACTGCTGCCCGTGCTCTAAGCGGTGAGAACACTCCGGCCGATCACGATGCGTTGCACTTCACTCGTGCCTTCATAGATCTGCGTGATCTTGGCATCACGCATCAAACGTTCCACATGGTACTCTTTGACGTAGCCATAGCCGCCATGGATCTGCACCGCTTCGATCGTGTGACGCATCGCTACCTCTGAAGCGAAGAGCTTGGCCATGCTGCTGGCCGTGTCGTAGTTCAGGTGCTGGTCTTTCAGCCACGCGGCTTTCAGGCAGAGCAATCGGGCCGCTTCGATCTCCGTGGCCATGTCCGCGAGCTTGAACTGGATGGCCTGGTGATCGCTGATCGTTTTTCCGAACGCCTTGCGCTGTTTGCTGTATGCGAGCGCGAGTTCGAAAGCACCGCTCGCGATACCGAGTGCTTGTGAAGCGATCCCAATGCGGCCACCGCTCAAGGTCTTCATCGCGAACTTGAAACCGAAGCCATCCTCGCCAATGCGGTTCGCTTTGGGCACTTTCACATCCGTGAACATAAGCGTGTGCGTGTCGCTGCCGCGAATGCCGAGCTTGTCCTCCTTGGCCCCGACAACGAAACCGGGCATGCCCTTTTCGACGATCAGGCAGTTGATGCCCTTGTGTCCTTTGGCCGCATCCGTCTGTGCCATTACGAGGTACGTAGTTGCTGTGCCACCATTCGTGATCCAGTTCTTCGTGCCGTTGAGCAGATAGTGATCGCCCATGTCGATCGCCGTGGTTCGCTGCGACGTCGCGTCGCTGCCAGCCTCCGGTTCGCTCAAGCAGAACGCACCGATCACTTCGCCCTTTGCCAGTGGTACCAGATACTTGCGCTTCTGTTCTTCATTGGCGAATGTCTCCAGCCCCCAACAAACGAGCGAATTGTTCACGCTCATCACCACACTGCAGCTTGCGTCGACCTTGCTGATCTCTTCCATCGCCAGCACGTAGCTCACCGCGTCCATGCCACCACCGCCATACTCCGGACTCACCATCATGCCGAGAAAACCCAGTTCGCCGAGTTGCTTGATCTCCTCTTTCGGAAAACGTTGCTCGCGATCGCGATCGATCACACCGGGCTTCAACACGTTCTGCGCGAAGTCGCGGGCCGCATCGCGCACGGCTTTCTGTTCCTCGGTGAGTTCGAAACTGAAACCTTGTTGGGTGGCGGTATCCTGCATGGGATGGGTAATGTGTTGAGCCGCGAATGTAACGGAAGGCCCCGCCCCAACAGGCTGATACCTTCGCCGCGATGGAAGAACGTATGCGTGTGATCGGCGTGATGAGCGGCAGTTCGCTGGACGGCATCGACGTGGCCTGTTGCACCTTCCAGCGCGGCGACGAGCGATGGGCCTTCACGGTTGAAGGCGCACGAACCCACGCATACGATGACGCGATGCGCAGCAGACTGTTGCAAGCAACAGGCGCAACCGCTTTGGAACTCGCCCGGTTGCACCGCGATATCGGCACGCTCATCGGTGAAGCATGCGCTGAACTATTGCGCACGCAGCCGGCCGATCTGATCGCCTCACATGGGCACACGATCTTCCACCAACCGAAGGAAGGATTCACAATGCAGGTCGGCTGCGGCGCCCGCATCGCCGCTATCACGGGTCTTCCAACGGTGTGCGACTTCCGCACAAAAGATGTCGCACTGGGCGGACAGGGAGCGCCACTGGTTCCGCTCGGCGAGCGACTGCTGTTCCCGGAGCATGATTCCTTCGTGAACCTCGGAGGTATCGCGAACCTCTCTGTTCATCGCGGCAAAGTGATCGGCTACGACATCGGTCCTTGCAATCAGGCATTGAACATGTTGGCGCAGGAAGCCGGTGAGGAATTCGACCGCGACGGGGCACTGGCGCGGAGCGGTCGCATCCATTCCGGGCTCATGGAAAAGCTGAACGCCCTATCCTTCTATGCGCAAGCTGCTCCCCGATCCCTGGGCCGCGAATGGTTCGATGAACATATACGGCCGCTCATCAGTGACAAAGACATCGCCTTGACCGATCGTCTTCGGACCGTCACCGTGCATATCGCGACCATGGTGGCTCGTGAGCTGAACACCCAGGATCCCACGCGTGCGCTGGTTACAGGAGGAGGAGCGCACAATGGTTACCTGATCGAGCAGTTGCGCTTGATGACCCGCGTGGGCATTGTGGTTCCGGAACCCGGGATCATCGACTTCAAGGAAGCCATCATATTCGCACTGCTCGGCCTGCTGCGGTACCGCAGCGAAGTGAACACCCTCGCCAGCGTCACCGGTGCATCGCGCGACAGCATTGGCGGCGCGGTGTATCTGCCCAATTAACAGGGCTTGCAGGAAAACCCCGGCCTGTTCGGGGAAAGCGCCGGATGCGCGCGGCTACTTTTGATCCCTGCCATGATGGAGACGACATCACCTGCCGCAATAGGATTCCGGGAAGCATTGCGCCGGTTCGAAGAGAAGACACCGGAGATCGTGTTCGAATGGACCGATCAACCCACCGGAGCGAAAGGGTGGGTGGTGATCAACAGCTTGCGCGGAGGCGCGGCCGGTGGAGGCACGCGCATGCGTATCGGCCTCGACAGGCGTGAAGTGGAGAGCCTCGCCAAGACGATGGAGGTGAAGTTCACCGTGAGCGGACCGGCGATCGGCGGTGCCAAAAGCGGGATCGACTTCGATCCTGCGGATCCGCGGAAAAGAGAAGTGCTCGAGCGCTGGTACAAGGCCGTGATCCCCTTGTTGAAGACCTACTACGGCACCGGCGGCGACCTGAACGTGGACGAGCTCGGCGAAGTGATCCCGATCACCGAACAGTTCGGTCTTTGGCACCCGCAGGAAGGCGTGGTGAAGGGCCACTTGGCGAGCAGCCAAGGGGCGAGTGTGCGCATTGTGGGCCAGTTGCGCACGGGCGTAAGCAAGCTCGTGGAGGATGCGACCTATACGCCGCTCATCGGGCGCTACGCCGTGGCCGATATGATCACCGGTTGGGGCGTGGCCGAAAGTGTCCGTCACTTCTACCGCATCTATGGCGGCAAGGTGAAAGGCAAGCGCGTGGTGGTGCAAGGCTGGGGCAATGTGGCCAGTGCGGCCGCGCATTACCTGGCGAAAGAAGGAGCGCTCGTCGTTGGCATCTTGGACCGTTCCGGTGGTGTGCTCGCGCCCGACGGCCTCAGCACTGAACAGGTGAAGGACCTCTTCCTCACCAAGCGGGGCAATGCGTTGAAGAGCGTGAACATGATCCCGCATGTAGAGGTGGATGAGCGGATATGGGATATCGGTGCACAGGTCTTCCTGCCTTGCGCCGCATCGCGCCTGGTCACGCGCGACCAGATCGATCGACTATGCATCGGTGGATTGGAAACCATCGCCAGCGGTGCGAACGTGCCCTTCGCCGATCCGGGGATCTTCTATGGGCCCATCGCCGAATACGCGGACGACCGCGTGAGCGTGATCCCCGATTTCATCGCCAACTGCGGCATGGCGCGCGTGTTCGCCTATTGCATGCAGGACCGCGCCGAACTCACCGACCAGGCCATGTTCGCTGACGTGAGCGACACGATCGCCCGGGCGCTGGACCGCACATTCGCGCGCAATAGCAGCCGCACGCACCTCACCCGCACCGCGTTCGAGATCGCCCTCGAACAATTGAACTGAAAATTTAAGGAGCTCCTGCTCCGTTCCATAACAACAGCCCACCCCGATGCACTTCGAACTCCTCGTCCAGTCCGCGCAGCAGACCCTGGAAGCCGCGAAACAATTGACCGACACCGCCACCACCGGGATCACCGCAGCCCCGACGCAGGACCAGCTCACCGTTTGGGACCTGATCAGCTTCGGCAGCTACTACATCATGGGGCCGCTCGCGCTCATGAGCCTCATCACCGTGTACGTGGTGATCGAGCGGGCGATGGCGTTGGGCAAAGCGAACAGGATCGACAAGGATTTCATGAGCAAGATCCGCGACTACGTGCATGAGGGCAAGATCGACAGCGCCAAGAACCTCTGCGCGCAGAGCACCGCCCCGACGGCGCGCATGGTGGAGAAAGGCCTGCAGCGCATGGGCCAGCCCACCAAGGAGATCGAGAGCGCGATGGAAAGCGTGGGGCGCATCGAAGTGGCCAAGTTGGAAAAGGGCACTTCGTTGCTGCGCCTGTTCGCGCGGCTCGCCCCGATGTTCGGCTTCATCGGTACGATCATCGGTGTGATCAAGATCTTCTACGACATCTCGCTCACCGACAACATCAGCATCGCGGTGATCAGCAAAGGACTTTACCAGAAAATGGTAACCTCCTCCGGGGGCCTCATCGTGGGTATCCTCGCCTTCATAGGCTACCACATCGTAAGCCACCTCGTGGACAAAGTGACCGACAAGATGGAGCGCACGAGCCTCTCCTTCATGGACCTGCTGCAGGAACCGACCAAATAAGCCAGCGCCATGAACCTGCGCCGCAAACACAAGGAAGATGCCGAGGTGAGCACCGAATCGCTCAACGACATCATGTTCTTCCTGCTGTTGTTCTTCTTGATCCTGAGCACGCTCGCCAACCCGAACGTGATCAAGTTGATGCTGCCCAAGAGCGCCAACAACGAGCAGTTGGCCAAGCAGCAGGTGAACCTCGGCGTAACAAAGGACAAACAGTACACGCTGAACAAGAAACCCGTGCCGTTCGATCAATTGGAAGCGGCGATCCGCAGCGAGATCAGCGGACTCGATCAACCCACCATCGTGTTGAACTTCGACCGTGAACTGAGTGTACAGGACCTTGTGGACGTGATGCAGATCGGCACCAGGATCAAAGTGAAGATGGTGCTCGCCACGCAGAAAACGAGTTGACCCATGATCGCCGTAGCGCAGGACAACCCCACGCAACGCCGGAGTGTGGCTTTCACCGCCACCATTGTGCTGCACGCATTGTTGATCCTGTTCTTCATCCTCTACAAGATCATCACGCCGATCCCACCGTTCCCGGACAAGGAGGGCGGCGGAAGCGGGTTCGAACTGGCGCTCGGTTTCAGTGAACTGGGCATGGGTGACAACAGCCAGAACCCGGATCCGAGTACGCCGGCCGCACAGAAGGAAACGCCCCCTCCGCCCCAAGCGGACAACGCGCTGCTCACCAACGAGGCCGACGACAGCAACCTGACCTCGAAGCCCGCTGACAAGGACAAACAGAAGCACGACAATCCCAAGACCGAGAAGCCGAAGCAAACGCAGGCGGAAAAAGATGCCGCGCTGAAGAACAAGCTGAACAACCTCTGGGACAACAAGGGCTCCGGCAACACGGGCCATGGTGCCTCGGATACGCCCGGCAATGCTGGTGGACAGAACGGTTCACCGAACGGCAATGGCATAGGCAACGGCACGGGTTCGTACAAGGGTGATGGCTGGAGTGTCGATCTCGCGGGCCGCACGATCCACCGCAAGCCGGTGATCAACGACAAGCCGAGCGTGGGTGGCAAAGTGGTGATGGACATCTGGGTGGCCGCCGATGATGGAAGAGTGGTGCGCGTGTCGCAGAACACCAGCAAAAGCACCACGCTCGATCAATCGCTTGTGGCAATAGCGAGACGCGCCGCATTGGAAAGCACCTTCTACCCTGATCCCAAAGGGGCAGGCGAACAGAAGGGCACGATGACCTTCGTCTTCGAACTGCAGTAGCCGTGGACTACGAGCGCACGCTCGCTTACCTGTATACGCAGCTTCCGATGTTCTCGCGCATCGGCAAGGCGGCCTACAAGGCTGATCTGGACAACACGCACGCGCTCATGCGCATGCTCGATCATCCGGAGATCGGTTTGAAGTGCATCCACGTCGCAGGCACGAACGGAAAAGGCAGCACGAGCCACATGCTCGCGAGCGTGCTGCACGAAGCGGGCTATCGCACCGGCCTCTACACATCACCGCACCTGAAGGACTTCCGCGAGCGGATCCGCATCAATGGGGAGATGATCCCCCAAGAAGCTGTGGTGGAGTTCGTGGCACGGTACCGCGATCGCTTCGATGCGATCAAGCCATCGTTCTTCGAATGGACCGTAGCGTTGGCCTTCGATCACTTCCATGCGGAGAAGACCGACATCGCGGTTATCGAGACCGGTTTGGGCGGAAGGCTCGACAGCACGAACGTTGTAACACCGGAAGTGAGCGTGATCACCAACATCGGCTGGGACCATGCGGATCTGCTGGGCAATACGCTGGAAGCGATCGCTGGAGAAAAGGCTGGGATCATCAAGCCGCGCGTTCCTGTGGTGATCGGCGAGGTCACAGGATCCATTGCCGATGTCTTCAAGCAAAAGGCCGAAATGGAGAACGCACCGATCACGTTCGTGGATCAACGCGCACCACAGCCCTTCGCATTGGATCTCGCAGGCGAACACCAGGACCATAACGCTCGCACCGCGATCGCTACGGTCAATATACTGCGCGAACGAGGATGGAGGATCAGCGACGATCACATCGCGCAAGGTCTCGCTCATGTCTGCGAGAACACGGGCTTCGCGGGTCGCTGGCAGACCATCGCGCGCGATCCGCTCACCATCGTGGATGTGGGCCACAACGAGGACGGCATGCGCGTGATGAACAAGATGCTGCGCGCGACTCCGCACGCGCGCCTGCACATCGTCTTCGGCGTGGTACACGACAAGGACATCGAGCGACTACTGGTGTTGTTGCCGAAGAACGCCTCGTACTACTTCTGCAAGGCCGACATTCCGCGCGGACTAGACGCGAACGAACTGCACCAACGCGCGGCCGCTGTGGGATTGAAGGGCATCGCCTTTCCCAGTGTGAAGCTCGCATTGGAGCAGGCGCAGACTTGGTCCCGCAAGGATGATATCGTGCTGGTGACCGGCAGTTTCTTCGTGGTGGCGGAGGTGCTGTGAGCGGTCCGGAAAAAAGAAGCCCCGCCATCGGCGGGGCTCTTGGACTCCTTCGCCAAGGCTTCGGCGACCGAAGTGGGACGTACTGGATTCGAACCAGTGACCTCACGCGTGTGAGGCGTGCGCTCTGAACCAGCTGAGCTAACATCCCAGGATGTCAATGTCCGCCTTCGCCCTGCGGGCTATGGCGGATGAAAGTGGAGGCAGCCGGATTCGAACCAGCGACCCTCTGCTTGTAAGGCAGATGCTCTGAACCAGCTGAGCTATGCCTCCGAAAAAACGGGTTGCGAATATAGTCCTTACTTCGAGCGTATGCGGCGGGTCCAATGGGCACAGCGATGGAGGCGATGGTCCGCTGCGGACGCGACCTTCTTTGTGCTTGTCCTGTTGCATACGTTGCCGTTGCTTTCCACGCGCTGGTTCCCCACACTGGACGGGCCCTGCCATTTGAACAACGCCCGCATCCTGCTGGAACTCGTTCGAGGCAACAGTGCGTTCGGGCGCTATTTCGCCATCAACCCGTATCCGGATCCGAATTGGCTGGGTCATGCCTTGATGGCGCTCGGTATGAGCGTGCTCCCCGCATGGTTCGCGGAAAAGGGGGTGCAGCTGCTCGCCTTGTGCGGGTCGGCCTTCGCCTTTCGCGCGCTCCTGTCTGTGATCACACCGGGCCGCCCTTGGATGGCCCTGTTGGTGATGCCCTTCCTTCTGTGCTTCACCTTCTTCATGGGCTTCATCAATTTCAGCCTCGGAGTTGCGCTATTGCTGCTGGCCTTGGCCGAATTCGAACGTTGGATCGGGCAGCGCTATGCCCGATCGCCCTGGCCGATGGCGGTCCTGTTGCTGTTGTTGTATTTGTCGCACCTTATGGTGTTCGCCATCGGTGTGATCCTGTTGCTCTCCCGCGTTTTCTGGTCTGTGGCGGCGGATGAAAACGGAGCGCGTGGAAGCATCCGGGGTATCGGTCGGCACCTGGTGATCATCCTCTCGCTTCCTGTGGTCCTGGCCATCGGATATTTCATCCGGCATCACGATCACGCGGCGGCTCCGAAGCGATGGGATCTCATCGAGTTGCTGGGATGGACGATGGATGGCCGCGCGTGGATGACCTTCGGCGACGCGGAGCGACCATGGACGCGGGCCATCGCGATCGCCCTGTTGATCGCGGCGCTCATCGGCGTGGCCCGTTCATTCCTCCGCCGCGAACAACATCGCCGAGGGGCCGCATGGTTCTGGCTCCTTTCCGGATGCGCGGCCTTCGTTCTGTACCTCGTTGTGCCCGACAGCATGGTCGGTGGCACGTTCACATCTCCCCGCTTGCTGATGTTCTCCATGCTACTGCTCTGCGTTTGGCTGGCAACGATGGAGGCTGCTACTTGGCTGCGTATCGCGTTGATCATCATCGTCTGTTGCGGCGATCTTGTTCATCTGTCCATCCAGCAACGCATCATGCGCTCGCTGGAAGACGAAACGAATGAGTTGCTCTCGGTGGCCAGCGCGCTTCCCGGAGGATCGGTGCTGTTGCCCTTGAACTACAGCGACAATTGGATGCACAGCAACCTGTCGAACTATTTCGGCGCTGAACGGAAAGCGGTGGTGCTCGACAATTTCGTTGCGACCGCACCGTTCGCGCCCGTGC
>JANMKC010000243.1:0-1697 GCA_031371785.1 Flavobacteriales bacterium
ACGCACGACGTGCACGCGCTCATCCTCGGCCGCGCCATCACGGGACTTCAGGCGTTCTTCTGACAGGGTGCACCGGCGCCACCACAGGTCGCCGCGGACGGATTTTTCCATACTGCGGCAGGTCTGTCGGCACTGCGTACAGGCGGGCCTGTCGCGATCTCCAGATCCACATGCACGCCGTTGGCAGCATCGGCGCTGGCCATCGGTGCGGGCAATTGACAGTCTGAGGGCTTCAGTCAGTATGGGCGCAAGCATGCGGGCCGGGCGAACCGGCAACCGTAGCCGGGGAGGTCATTGTGCTCGGAAACCGCGTTGCCAGAATCGTGGCGTTGCTCGGCGTTGGAACAGCCCTTGCGCATCCTTTGGCCGCGCAGGACGCCTGTGCGAACAGGGGCCAACTCGACACTCTTTACTGCGATAGTAACAAGGACCTCGTCGCCGACGCGCCTACCGATCCGGCCAAATGGCGCGATCCCTCGACGCTCGTATGGGCTTACACACCGGTCGAGGACCCCGCTGTTTATGCCGTGGTGTTCAAGCCGTTCACAGATCACCTCAAGGCCTGTACCGGTAAGAGTATCGTCTACTATCCAGTGCAGTCGAACTCGGCTGAGCTCGAGGCCATGCGCTCGGGCCGCTTGCACTTTGCGGGCTTTTCGACCGGGCCAACCGGCTTCGCCGTAAACCTTGCCGGTGCTGTGCCGTTCGCCGCGAAAGGCCTTGGCTCCGAAGTGCGAGGCTACAACTTGCTCGCCGTCGTAAAGGCGTCGAGCCCGTTCAAGGCGTTGGCGGATCTCAAGGGGAAACGGGTCGCCCACACCTCACCATCATCCAACTCAGGGAATCTGGCACCGCGTGTACTGTTCCCGGCTGAGGGCCTGAAGGCTGACGACGACTATAAACCGTTGATGTCTGGCGGCCACGACAAGTCGATCCTGGGTGTCAATTCGGGTGATTACGACATGGCGGCTGTAGCGTCAGACGTGTTCGAGCGCATGGCGGCGCGGGGCAACATCAAACTCGACGAGTTTCGCATCCTTTACAAGAGCCCGGTGTTCCCGACCTCGTCGTTCGCTCACGCCCATGATTTAAAGCCTGAACTGGCCGAGAAATTGAAGTCCTGCTTCTTCTCGTTCCGCTTCCCGGCCGAAATGCAGAAAGAGTTCAATGGCGACGACCGTTTTCTGCCGATAACTTACCAGAAAGACTGGGCCGTCGTGCGCGACGTCGCGGAGAAATCGGGCACGCCCTACAACAAAGCCGCATACGACGCGGAGCAGAAACGCGAAACAGAGGCGGCCGCGAAGAAGGCTGCGGCGCCACCTGCTTCTGCCGCCAAACCGTGACGGGGCACCTGGAATGTGGCGGTAAAGACAGCTCCGCCAACCGCGCCAGCCGCCAAGCCAAAACGGGAACCGAAATGCGCACACGTGCTCTCATCTCGATCGCCGCTTTAGGCCTGCTCGCCACGCCAGCCGTCGCCCAGGATAGCTGTTCCAACCGCGGCCAACTCGACAGTCTCTATTGTGACGAGGACAACGATCTTGTCGCTGACACACCGAAGGACCCCTCGAAGTGGAAAGACCCGCCGACGTTGATCTTCGCCTATTCCGCCGTCGAGGCACCGCAGGTGTATCAGAAGGCTTTCCAACCACTGATGGACGCGCTTGCCCAGTGCACCAACAAGAAAGTCGTGT
>JANMKC010000246.1:0-6762 GCA_031371785.1 Flavobacteriales bacterium
GCCACGCACTGCATCGGCGACAGTGCGAACCGCTTGCTGTTGCGTGTGTATGGCGAAGTGCTTAGCGGAACGAACGACCTGCGCTGGCGCATCGAGCATTGCCAATGCGTGGATCCGGCGGACTTCGCATTGTTCGGCAAAAACAGCATCATTCCCAGCGTGCAACCCACGCACGCCACGAGCGACATGCTGTGGGCCGTCGATCGCATTGGGCTGGAACGCCTGGCGAGCGCTTATGCCTACAAGCGCTTGTTGAAGCAGAATGGCCTGCTTGCGCTGGGGACCGACTTCCCGGTGGAAGCCATCGATCCGCTGAAGACGTTCTACACCGCGGTGGTGCGCAAGAACATGGACGGCATTCCCGCCAGCGGTTTCCAGATGAGCGATGCGCTCACCCGTGATGAAGCCTTGCGCGGCATGACCATCCAGAACGCACTGGCCACGTTCACGGAGAACGACATGGGAACGATCGAAGTGGGCAAGCGCGCGGACCTCACCGTGGTGAACATGGATCTGCTGAAGGCTAGCGAAGCGGAGTTGTTGAAGGCGAAGGTGGTGGGGACGTTTGTGAATGGCGAATCACTGAAGAAGTGAACGACGACCGCGTGAAACGGCTGGCGTTGGCGCTGGCAACCAGCCGCTACCTTCACGTCTTCAGCACAAGGCCCCATCATGACCCAGAGCATCACAAACGCACGCGGCATGAACTTCACCTGTTCGCGTAGCTGGGAGGAAATGACGCCGATGGAAGGAGGGCGTTTCTGTAACAGTTGCCAAAAGCCGGTGATCGACTTTACTGGTTGGGATCGCAATGAGCTGATCGCGTTCTTCAAGACCAAGCCTGATAGCTGCGGACAATTCGAGGCTCACCAGGTGGATCCATCGTTGATTCCGATCGAAGATGTGGGCAATGGCATTCGACGCGGGTTCTTCGCTTCGCTCACGGCGCTTGCCTTGGCATCTGCACAAGCACAGGATCCGCCAGCACCGATAGCAACTGAACAAGTGCTCGGAACCCCAATAAGGAAAGGGCACGCGATCCCGCAGGTTGACACCGCCTCCACTTCACCATGCATCGAACTGGCGCGCAACCCATCGGATGTCGCGAAACGAAGCCCGAACGAAAGGCGGGTGTATCTCTCGTCAAGGTTCCCTTTCGTCCATGTACGTCGCAGACACTTTCGTGGGCGGGCGAAAATCGATTTTTCGCGTCCGATCTTCTGAGTGAGACATGCGCGAATGAGAACCCTCGGCCTCATAGGTGGGATTTGGTGGCGCTCACCTTCCGTAGCCACATTGTAATTACATTCGCGGCATGGAAACGCCCGTCATCCCCATCGGCAATTCGAAAGGCATCCGCTTGAGCAAGACCTTGCTGGAGCGATATCGCATTCAGGACAAAGTGGACCTGGTGCTGGAAGAGGACCACATCGTGCTGAAGCCTATTGCTGAGCCTCGCAAAGGATGGGATGCCGCGTTCAAACGGATGCACAAGAACGGAGACGACAAGCTCGTGATGCCGGACGTGTTTGATGACGAGCGTATCGAGCCGTGGTGATCGACCAGTACCGGGTACTGCTGGTCGATCTCGAACCATCGCGAGGCAGCGAAGCGCGCAAGACCCGACCCTGCGTAGTCCTTTCACCTGATGAGATGAACCGGCATCTCGACACGGTGATCATCGCACCGATGACCAGGACCCGGAAACGTTATCCCTCCCGGATCAAGGTGAGACAAGGTGGTGCGACCGGATGGGTCATGTTGGACCAGATCAAAGCGATAGACAAGTCGCGCATCGTGAAACCACTGGATCGACTTTCGGTCCAAGAGGTCTTGGATCTCAAAGGGGCGATCAAGGAGATCTTCGTGGATTGATCGCACCATGAAAACCCTCGGCCTCATCGGTGGCACCAGTTGGTTGAGCACGGCGGAGTACTACCGGTACATCAACCAGTTCACCAACGCGCGGCTCGGTGGCAACGAGTTCGCGCGGCTCATCATCCACTCGCTCAACTTCGGCGAGGTGATCCGTTTCCAACAAGCGGGCGACAACGAAAGCCTCGAGAAACTCCTGCTCGATGCGGCGTTGAAACTCGAAAGCGCCGGTGCGCAAGCGCTCGTGCTCTGCGCGAACACCATGCACCGCAGCGCGGACATGCTGTCGAGCAAAGTGAACATCCCGATCATCCACATCGCGGAAGCGACCGCAGCTGCCGTCGCGGAGCAAGGGCTCAAGACCGTTTCGCTGCTCGGTACACGCTTCACCATGGAACTCGACTTCTTCACGAAGAAGCTCACGGCGCGCGGCATCGCAACCGTGATCCCTGAAGAGACAGATCGCGCGTTCATCCACCAGAACATCTTCGACGAGCTCGCCAAGGAGATCTTCACCCCGTCGACCAAGACGCGCTATCTCAGTATCATCGAACAGCAGCGAACGCTCGGTGCGCAAGGCGTGATCCTCGGTTGCACGGAGATACCGTTGTTGCTGAAGGCGGAGGAGATTTCGATCCCTTCCTTCGATACCGCCTTGATCCACGCGAAAGCAGCCGTGGACTTCGCACTCGGATAGCAAGGCGCTTTCACGTTCGCGCCGCCAGCAACCGCTTCGTGTATTCGTAGCCTATGCGCTGGATCTCTTCGGCCTTGCTCAGGTCGAACATGCCATAGCGCGCGAGTTCGGGCGGTTCGATGCAGAGATGGCAATCTTTGGCCGAACGCAGGACCATCTCGCGGAAGCTCAAGTGGAAGGTGCGATCCAAGGTGCGGCGCAACGAGCGCTGCGTGTTGTACGGCGGCAATGGGTTGACATAAACGGCGATCACTTCGCCTTTGCGATCCGCGAAGGGTTCGATCGGCAAGTTGTTGCTCAAGCCACCATCCACGTATGGAACGCCATCGATCCTTACCGGCGGAAAGATCACCGGCACGGCGCAGGCCGCGAGCAATGCAGGGATCAATTCGCCCGAACTGAAAATGCGCTGGCCGCCGCGTTCCAGATCGGTGGCGCTCGCGAACAACGGGATCTTCAAGTCCTCGAACCGCTTGAAGGGCAGATGCACTTGCAAGAACTCGCCCATGCGTCGCTGGGTGAGCAGCTCCCCGCGCAACACCTTCCAGCGCGTGCGGTGCAATTGCCATTCTTCGCGCAGCATACTGGTCACTTCAACAGGCGACATACCGCAGGCGATGAACGCGCCGAGCAATGCGCCCGCACTGGTGCCACTTATGGCCGATGGGGTGATGCCAACCTCCGCGAACGCCTGAAGAACGCCCAAGTGGGCAACACCACGAGCACCACCACCGGAAAGGACGAACGGATGTTGTTCCACGGCGCGAAGATGGAACGCGATCACCACCTCGTGGTCACGCACTTCAACATTGAACCTGCCGGTGAAGAGGTGAAGGGCTTGGCGATCGACCATCGCCGCATCAGCACCCGCTAACTTCGCGGTCCTTTGGTCGCAGTGGCCTTGTTGATCGTCCCGATCCGCAGGCACCAGTGGCCCTTCCGAGGAACGATATGGATACCACCGAAATGATCACCGCGCTGGAACAGGCGCTGGTATTGAGCCCGGAGAACGCACCGCTGCGCCTGCAACTGGCAGCACTGCTGGTGAACGCGGAGCGATGGAGCGATGCCGAAACGCACTACAAGCACCTGCTCTCGTCCAACTCCTCGGACCTGAAAGCCAAGCTCGGCCTGGCGAACGTCTTCCGCCGCACGGACAGGCCGAGCGCGGCGATCGTGATCTATGACGAACTGCATGAGCGCGGCCACCGCGAACCCGAACTGCTTCTCACCTACAGCAAGGCGCTGGTAAAGGATGGATCGCTCGCCAAGGCGCAGGAGGTCTACCAGCAGCTGATAGCGATCGCACCGAACATGGGCGACGAGGAGCTCGACGGGCTGTTCCGGCTCGGCCACGGAGAAACGACCGAAGAGCAGGACGAGGACGATGACGCGGTGCAGCAGATGATGATCAAGCCCGCGGAGAAATTCGCGGACGTTGGCGGCATGGACGGCGTGAAGAAGGAGATCGGGTTGAAGATCATCATGCCCTTCCGGCAACCGGAGATGTACAAGGCATACGGCAAGAAAGCCGGAGGCGGCATCCTGCTCTACGGCCCGCCGGGTTGCGGCAAGACCTACATCGCCAAAGCCACAGCGGGCGAGATCGATGCGCGCTTCGTGAGCGTGGGCATCAGCGACGTGCTGGACATGTGGATCGGCAACAGCGAGAAGAACCTGTCAGCCATCTTCGGTTCGGCGCGCCGCAACACACCCTGCGTGCTGTTCTTCGACGAGATCGATGCGCTGGGCGCGAACCGGAGCCACATGAAACAGAGCGGCGGCCGCCACCTCATCAACCAGTTCCTCAGCGAGCTCGATGGCACCGGCGCCAACAACGACGGCATCCTCGTGATGGGTGCCACCAATGCGCCGTGGCACATGGACCCCGCGTTCCGTAGGCCCGGTCGCTTCGATCGGATCATTTTTGTTCCACCACCGGACCTGGAAGGCCGAGCGCGTATTGTGGAACTGCTGCTGCGCAACAAGCCCGTTGAGGATATCGATGCGGGAGCGATCGCGAAGGTGACGGACGGCTTCAGCGGCGCGGACCTGAAAGGGCTGATCGATGTGTGCATCGAAGAGAAGCTCGGCGATGCGTTCGTGAGCGGCAAGATCGCGCCGATCAATACGAAGGACCTGAAGAAAGCGGCCGCGAAGCTGAAGCCCACCACGCGCGAATGGTTCAACAGCGCGAAGAACTACGCGCTCTACGCGAACGACGCCGGGCTGTACGACGAGATCCTCAAGTATGTGAAGTGAGCCTGTGATGATGGACGGAACGCGGGCGCATCACGCGCTGCTGTTGCTGCAACACCACCGCCCGGCCGAGGCCGAGAAGGAACTGCGCGCGCACCTCGCGGAACATCCCACCGATGCGAGCGCGATGTTCCTGCTCACCGTTTCGTTGTCACAACAGGACAAGGATGCGGAAGCTGTGGGCGTGGCCAAGCACGCGGTGGCGCTCGTGCCGGATCTGGCCATGGCGCACTACCACTTGGCCAAAGCCTTCTTCGGGAACGGCCAACTGAAGGAAGCGCGAAAAGCCGCGGAGGAAGCGGTGCGCCTCGATCCGGAGGACGCGGACAACTTCGGCGCGCTCGCGCTCGTGCTCAATCACACGGGCGAGAGAACCGCGGCGTTGAAAGCAGCGGAACAAGGGCTCGCACTGGATCCCGAGCATCTCACGTGCCTCAATGTGCGCAGTATCGAACTGAACACGAGCAAGCGTTTCGAAGAAGCGGACCGATCGATCGACAAGGCGCTGGAACTCGATCCGGAGAATCCGTACACGCACAGCAATATTGGCTGGGCGGTGCTTCGCCGTGGCGACCATGCGAAAGCGATGGAGCACTTCCGCGAAGCGCTTCGCCGCGAGCCCGGACTGGAGCATGCGCGCAAAGGCATGGTCGAGGCGTTGAAAGCGCGTTACTGGATCTACCGCCAATGGTTGAAGTACGTGTTCTGGGTGAGCAACCTGAAGGACGGCACGCAGCGTTGGTTCATCATCGGCATCTGGCTCGTGGTGCGCGTGTTCGGAAGCGCGACGAAGAGCGTTCCCTTCCTCGCTCCCATCGGTGCGTTCATCATAGCGGTCTATGTGATGTTCGCGTTCAGCTCCTGGGTGATCACACCGCTCACGAACCTCTTGCTGCGACTGAACCGTTTCGGGCGTTACGTGCTCAACCGCGATGAGAAGCTCACGAGCACGTTCACCGGCATCGCACTGGCGTTGATGCTGATCGGCATCGGATGTTTCGCGTTCATCCAGCATCCCGGCTTCCTGGTTCTCGCGGCATACGGTTTCCTGATGATGATACCGATGGCCAGCATGTTCAATGCGGACAAGCCGCGCAACGGAAGGATCCGCATCGCCTACGCCGTAGTGCTCGCGGTGCTGGGCGCGTGCGCTGTGGTATGGAGCTTCATTTCAGGCGAGCCGTTCAATATGGCGGTGCTCATTTTCGGCGTTGGCGCGATCGCCTACCAGTGGATCGCGTCGCTGATCCTGCGTTGAGCGGTCAGCGCTTGACGAAACTTGCTTGGCGCACACCGCCATTCGCATCGCGTAAGCGAACAACGTAAGCCCCGGCACCGAGCGTGCTGATGTCCACGTGCTCGCCATCGAGGAAACTGTTCTCGCGCAGGATCACGCGGCCATCGATCGAAAGGACATCGAAGCTGAAGACCTTGTGTACTCCGTCCTTCACGATCAAGCGCAGGTCATTGCCCGCGGGATTGGGATACACGCTCATTTGGCGGTCCAACAACGCTTCGTCCGCGGCTCCGGTGCTCTGCTCCACCACCAGTTCCGTCGTGTTCGTTGCCACCGCAGTGTTGAAGTCGAAATAAATGTCGGCGGAATTGGTGAGCATGGTTCCGGGCAACAAGCCTTCCACCGGGCGGATGCGGAAACTCACATAGCCGTGGCTGGCTGCCTCGTTGGTTCCGCTGTCGGGCAGCAGGATATCATCGAAGGTGAAGGTGAGCACGCGCGGTTGACGAACATCCGCGTGCATCGTGTGGGATGATCCGAGGATCTCCGTGGTGAGCAGGTCGAAGTTCGCGGAGATGGTATCGCGCACCACAATGGTAAAGGCGGTGTCTGTGCCCGTGTTCTGGAAGCGGATCGTGTAGTCGATGTAGTCATCGAGGCCATTGAAGAACTGGCTGGTGCTGGTGCCGCTGCT
>JANMKC010000264.1:0-11872 GCA_031371785.1 Flavobacteriales bacterium
CTGGGCGACAATATCAACTATGGCATCGGCCGCTTCTTCGGCACGCATGTGGTGAAGTGGCGGCTCTTCGGACGCGACCTGGTTCCCCGGAAATATCTTGACAAGACACACGCGTACTTCGAGAAGTATGGTGTGAAGACCATCATCATCGCGCGCTTCGTTCCCATCGTGCGCACGATCACGCCGTTCGTCGCGGGCGCTGGGGCCATGAACTACCTGCGGAAATTCCTGCCGTTCGACATACTCGGCGGGGCGCTCTGGATCGGGCTGTTGCTCGTGGCGGGCTATGTGTTCGGCCAGCATCCCTTCGTGCAGAAGCACTACGAAGCGGTGATCCTCGGTATCGTGTTCATCAGCGTGCTACCGATGGTAGTGGAATTGCTGCGGGTGCGTGCCAGCAATAGATCGAAGACCTGAGCGTTCTTCGACCCGTGCATCGCTACGGATTGATCGGCCGCCCGCTGGGCCACAGCTTCAGCAAAGACTTCTTCACGGAAAAATTCAAGCGTGAAGACCTCGCCGATCACCGCTACGATCTCTTCGAGCTACCGGAGATCACCGACTTTCCGAGCCTGCTGAAAGACAACCCGGAGCTGCGCGGGCTCAACGTCACCATTCCTTACAAGCAGAGCATCGTCCCCTATCTCACCGCGCTTGATCCGCTCGCGGGATCCGTGGGTGCGGTGAACATGATCGACATCCGGGAAGGAAAGCTCACGGGCTACAACACCGATGTGTTCGGATTCCGATCCCTGCTCGAACCGGTGATCGCAGGACTCACACCACCGGGGAGCGACATCAAACCGCGCGCACTGGTGTTGGGAAGTGGTGGCGCGAGCCGCGCGGTCGCCTTCGTGCTGCGCGAGCAGGGCATCCGTTTCCGGATCGTGAGCCGCGATCGCGAACGCGGCGAACTCACATGGGACATGCTCGATCGAACCTTGACCGGTGTGTGCAAGCTCATCATCAACACCACACCGCTCGGCATGCATCCGAACGTTGATGAGGCTCCACCCCTGCCCTACGAAGCCATCACACGGAAACATGTACTGGTCGATCTCGTGTACAATCCGGAGCACACGATGTTCCTTCAACTGGGACAGGAACGGGGCGCGCGAACGATCAGTGGCATCGGCATGCTGCACGCGCAGGCGGAAGAGAGCTGGAGGATCTGGAATTCCGGATCGTAGAGAGCAGGCAGTGGGCAGTGGCGGTCGGCAGTGGGCATTCCTGTCGACTACCACTGCCAACTGGCGACTTCAACTACGGAAACACGCCCTCAACACCATCACCAGCAAGCCCGCCAGGAACATCAGGATGCTGATGCGATTGATGCCGTGCATGAAGCGCACGTTGATGTTCGGATCGCTTTTGCCGAAGAGCGTGGCCGGATTCAGGTAGTAGAGGATGCGCTTGAGGAACATGACGAACGGCTGGATGTTGCGAGGTCGAATGTAGGACCGATCGTCCGCCAACCAGCGGCAACGCATTACCCTGCCTTTCGTCTGTTGCTTGAAACCCATGTACATGGCACACCACTATCCGCTCCCTTTCCTGTTCTTGCTCTTCACTTCGCCTGCAAGCGCACAGTACGACACACTTTGGATCGGCGAGCCGGATGGCATGAGCACGAACCAGTACAACACCACCTACCCCAACACGGTGGGCATGGCAGGCAAGACCCATTACATCCTCCACTCCGACGAACTGATCGATGCCGGTCTTCAGATCAATGACGTGATCACGGGCATCTGCCTGACCGTGGTGGACGATGACCCGATCGCTCCGGCGTGTATCATGGATATCCACTTCGGCATCAAGAACTCGGTCCAACAGGGATTCACGACTTGGGACGAACCGTTCAATTCTGGGTTCATCTATCTGAACGAATTATTGGATACGACCTTATCGTCGGGCCTTTTGTGCTTCACCGCGATCACACCACCCTGGTTCCAATGGACCGGCCCCGGTATGGGATTCATGCTTGAATTCACGTTCGAGCGGGGCACAACGGCCGGGATCTCGCCGCGTATCCTGCTGCGAATGGATCTTCCGGAGAACCGCACCCATAGCTTGAAGGTGGACTACCCCATGCTAGGCTACTACCTGACCCCGTATACACTTGGCGTGGACCAGGGGCTGGAGAATAGTGTTCCGGCGGTCGGGCTGCTGGTGCAGAGCACGACGGCCATCGAGAGGCAAGTGCGAGCTCCCCATATCGTCCTGTTCCCTTCACCCGTAGCGGACCTCCTTCATATCCGGGCCTCTCGTCCTCTCAACCTGATCCGGATCCATGATGCGCGCGGGGTTTTTGTGATGGAACAGGCGAGCCCTTTGGCGGATCGTCCCCTACGCGTGGATGGTCTTGCTTCCGGGGTATACATCGTAGAAGCCATAACGAGTGATGGAGGCTGGTCACGTCAGCGCTTTATTAAGGAGTGATCCTTCGGCGGTCGCGATAGCTTCGCGGCCCGATGCCCTTCGAACTCATCTCCGAATTCACGCCCACCGGCGATCAGCCAGAAGCGATCGCGCAGCTTGTGGAAGGCGCGCGCGAAGGCGTTCCCTACCAAACGCTGCTGGGCGTAACAGGCAGTGGCAAGACCTTCACCATCGCGAACGTGATCGCGCAACTGGACCGGCCCGCACTGATCCTGAGCC
The DNA here is from genome assembly GCA_031371785.1 of Flavobacteriales bacterium. Lineage (GTDB taxonomy): Bacteria > Bacteroidota > Bacteroidia > Flavobacteriales_F > PHOS-HE28 > PHOS-HE28. Next base: position 2,662 of record JANMKC010000264.1, read on the forward strand.
ACAACAAAACGCTGGCGGCCCAACTCTACGGCGAGTTCAAGCACTTCTTCCCGAAGGACCGCGTGGAGTACTTCGTGAGCTATTACGACTACTACCAGCCCGAAGCCTACCTGCCCACCACGAACACCTATATCGAGAAGGACCTGTCGATCAACGAGGAGATCGAGAAGTTGCGACTGAGCACATCGAGCGCGCTGTTGAGCGGGCGACGCAATGTGATCGTAGTGGCCAGTGTGAGCTGCATCTATGGTATCGGCAATCCGGCGGAGTTCCACAAAAGCGTGGTGCATGTGCAGCGCGGACAGAAGATCAGCCGCAACGCATTGTTGCACCAGTTCGTTTCATCGCTCTACAGTCGGAACGATACGGATCCCAAGCGCGGCAACTTCCGCGTGCGCGGCGACGTGGTGGAAGTGTACCTGGCGTATGCCGATGAAGGCATGCGCATCCACTTCTGGGGCGATGAGGTCGAAAAGCTGGAGCGTTTCGACATCAGCAACAACCGCACGTTGGAGACGATGGACGGCGCGGACATCTACCCGGCGAACATCTTCGTGACCAGTCGCGACACGATGAACGCGGCGATACAGAGCATACAGGAGGACATGGTGAAGCAGGTCACCTTCTTCAAGGAGATCGGCAAGCACCTCGAAGCGAAGCGGCTCGAAGAGCGCACGCTCTACGATCTGGAGATGATGCGCGAGCTCGGCTACTGCAGCGGCATCGAGAACTACAGCCGCTACTTCGATCAGCGCCAGACCGGGCAGCGGCCCTTCTGCCTGCTGGACTATTTCCCGAAGGATTTCCTGATGGTGATCGACGAGAGCCACGTAACGGTGAGCCAAGTGACGGCGATGTACGGCGGCGATCGCTCCCGCAAGAAGAACCTCGTGGAATATGGCTTCCGCCTGCCAAGCGCCATGGACAACCGCCCGTTGAAGTTCGAGGAGTTCGAAACCATGATGGGCCAGACCATATTCGTGAGCGCCACCCCGGCGGACTTCGAATTGCAGCGCAGCGAAGGCATCATCGTGGAACAAGTGGTACGCCCAACCGGCCTGCTCGATCCACCGATCAGCGTGCGCCCCAGCCGGGACCAGATCGACGACCTGCTCTATGAAGTGCGCGAACGGGCGAAGAAGGACGAACGCGTGCTGGTGACCACGCTCACCAAACGCATGGCCGAAGAACTGAGCGAATTCATGGGGAAGAACGGGGTGCGCTGCAAGTACATCCACAGCGACGTGGAAACGTTGGACCGCATCGAGATCCTGCGGCAGCTGCGCCTCGGAATGTTCGACGTGCTGGTGGGCGTGAACCTTCTGCGCGAAGGCCTGGATCTGCCGGAAGTATCGCTCGTGGCCGTGCTCGATGCGGACAAGGAAGGCTTCCTGCGCAGCAACCGATCGCTGACCCAAACGGCGGGACGCGCGGCGCGCAACGTGAACGGCATGGTGATATTCTATGCGGACAAGATGACGGCCAGCATGCAGCGCACCATCGACGAGACCGAACGACGCCGTGCGAAACAGATCATCTACAACGAAGAGCACGGCATTACGCCCACGCAGATCAAGCGCGACCGTGGATCGGTGATGAGCCAGACCTCGCTGCTCGACGCCAACAGACCCGGACAACGGGCGTACGTTGAACCCGACCACCTCGACATTGCCGCTGATCCGGTAATGAAGTACATGACCGTGGAGCAACTGGAGAAGAACGCGGTACTGCTGGAAACGCGCATGAGGAAGGCATCGAAAGAGCTGGACTTCATCGCTGCCGCACAATTGCGCGACGAACTGTTCGCTATGCGCAAATTGATCGATGAACGCGGCGTGAAAGCGACGAATACCGCCCCCGCTGCCAAGGGTTTCCAATAAGCAGGCGGATCACGGTTCATGGTTGGTCGTACGGGATCGCTAGTTCGTCCAAAAACCCGGTTTTTGCGGTGCTTACCGATTTGCTTTGCGCGTCCCTGAGGGTTCCAGCGGTCAAAAAAGGAGGGCTAGTGGACCAAGGCGGTGCGAGATGGAGAAGAACGGACTATCGATATTGTCGTTGTTGGGTGCCAGCCTCGTCGGCGGGCTGATCTCCTATGTCTGTTTCGACAAGACAGGCGGTACTGGAGCGGTCCTGTCAACAACGAAGCCAATGGTGCTTGCGGCACATGCGCCGATCTGCGACCAGCGGATCATGCGGGTGAACGGTTTCCACCTGGTGAAGCCGCTGTTGAGCTCGGAGCCGATGTGCTCGTCACCCCGTTTTGATGGGATCAAGGACGCCATCGGGGACGTGGTAGCGAAATTCAAAAGCGAAGGGGTGGTGACCTCCGCTTCGGTATACCTCCGTGAATTCAAGAAGGGCGAATGGACCGTGTACAATGAGAACGAGGACTATGATCCCGGATCGATGTTGAAGCTGCCGGTCCTGCTCACGCTGCTGGCCATGTCGGAAGAGCAACCCGGGTTCATGGACCATACGACCGTCTGTGATCGGTCCGGTTCCACAGGGAAGCAGGTCTTCTTCGAGTCCCAACACGCGGAGCCGGGACGCAGCTACACGACACGGCAATACCTGGAGCTGATGATCGTGAACTCCGACAACATCGCCACGGCGAACGTGATGCACTTGATGCCGAAGGACCGCTTCATACGGACCTTCACCGACCTGGGCCTGCCCGGACCGGACCTTGGCGCAAAACGTTATCGGATGACCGTGCAGGACTATTCGGTGTTCATGAAGGCGCTGTACAATTCGTCCTACCTCGGCCCGCTGAATTCCGAACGAGCATTGGACCTGATGGCCCGGTCGGATTTCAAGCTGGGGCTGTGCGCCGGGATCCCTGATCCGGTGGCTGTGGCCCACAAGTTCGGGGAGTCGGGCGATACGCAGGAGCAACAACTGCATGAGACCGGTCTGGTCTACCTTCCGGGCAATACCTACCTGATCACCGTGATGACGCGCGGCAACGACATGACCAGATTGCCACAGGTGCTCTCCTCGATATCGAAATTGGTGTACGAGCGCATGGCCGCGAATTGAAGCTACGTTGCGGCGCCGCTCGTCCCGTTCCGAGGTACCGTGCCGCAACGTAGCTTGATCAACAGGGCATGAGAAAAAAAGGAGGAGCCTTCTTGACCCTGCTGGGTGCCATGCTCTGTGGCGGCCTGCTCTCCTATTTCGTGTTCGATGGTGGAAAACCAGCACCTACGGCGACAGTATCCGCTGCGCCTTTGACCCACGTGGCACCCTACTGCAACTATACCATCGCACGCGTGGGCGGCTATCGCATGGTGAGACCGCTGCTGTTCTCCGAGCCACTGTGCGAATCACCTCGCTACGAAGACCTTCGCAATGCCGTGGGCGCGTTGGTGCAGCGCTATCAGGCCTCCGGGAAAGTGAATTCCGCATCGGTGTACATCCGTGATTTCAAGAAAGCGGAATGGACCTCCTACAATGGTGATGAACGATACGATCCAGGGTCGCTGTTGAAAGTGCCGCTCCTGCTCACCTGGCTATCGATGCAGGAAGAGGATCCCAGCGTTCTCGACCGGACATACGCCTGCGAAACCCAGGATCTGCCGGGCAAGAACATGGCGTTCGAATACGAGCATGCCGCGCCGCAGCGCTCCTACACCGTCAAGCAGCTGCTGGACCTGATGATCATCGCATCGGACAACCGGGCCACCTCCGTGCTGATGCGTCACGTACCGATGGCCCGTTTCCTCCGCACATTCACCGATCTGGGCTTGCCCGCGCCTGAAGTGCAAGCCACGCAATACCGCATGAGCGTGCTGGAATACTCCGTGTTCATGAAGGCCCTGTACAATTCGGCCTACCTGAGCCCGACCAGTTCGGATCGGGCCTTGGACCTGATGACGCGCTCCGAGTTCAAGCAAGGGCTCCTCGCGGGTCTGCCTGCGGAGGTACAAGTGGCGCACAAATTCGGTGAGTCGGGCGACGACCGTGAAGGACAATTGCATGAGACCGGCCTGGTCTATACGCCCAACAATACTTACTTGATCACGGTCATGACGAAGGGCAAGGACATCCGCGAGCTGCCGGAAGTGCTCAGTGCCATTTCCAAACTGGTGTATGAGCGCATGTCCACCGGTCCATCGGCGCAAGGCTTTTGAAGTTGAAGCTGATCTGCCACTGGCGGAGATCGGGCAAGACTGTATTTTCAACCCGGCGGACGGGCAGGAGAATGCCTGCGTCTGACTTTCAGATCCGGGAGCATGGTTCGAACCTTGGGCATCGTATTGTTCGTGTGCGCGCTGAGCGTGGCACCGGGACTCCAAGCACAGCGAGCCTTCGGTGGTGAACCGTACGGGCTTCGTGCCAGCCATGTGGGCATTCCTGCCGCGCCTGAAGTGGAACTGCCAATGGTGAACACCGCAGCGCTGGAGGCGGAAGACGCTGCCAATGCCGCAATGGGAAAGAAGGGACGCTACCGTTTCGGATACACGCACCAGACGTCCATCGCCATGGAAGACCAAGGCATCTGGCATACCATGGGGAATGGCGACAGGATGTGGCGGGTGCGGCTGCACTGTCCGGATGCGATAGGGATCGGCGTGATCTTTTCGCGCTACATCGTGCCGAGCGGAGCACACGTTTTCCTGTACAACGAAGCAGGCGAACGGCTTGGTGGATTCACCGAAGCCAGCAACCCCGGCCACGCCAAGCTCGGTGTGCAGCCGATGCGCGGCGAACGGATCACCATCGAATACGTGGAACCTGCGGCCAGAGCCGGGCAGGGCGAACTCACCATCGGTGAAGTGACCCATCTGTACCGCGCGCCATGGGCGGGTTTCGACAGGGGTTTGGGCGACAGTGGTCCGTGCAACATCAACACCATCTGCCCGGAAGGCGATGACTGGAGGCCAGAGATCCGATCCGTAGCCTTGGTGCTCGCGGGTGGTGGATCCTGCACCGGTCAATTGCTGAACGATTGCAACAACGACAGCATCCCCTACTTCCTCACGGCGAACCACTGCCTGGAGGGCGGTGATCCCACCACGTGGGTATTCCGCTTCAACTGGGAAAGCCCCACATGCGATCCCACAGCGGATGGCCCGACCGACCACACCGTGAGCGGCGCCACACTGCTGGTGAACAGCGCTGGAAGCGACGTGCTCTTCCTGCAGCTGAACAGCCAGCCGCCACCTGAATTCGACGCGTACTACAACGGATGGGACAAGAGCGGGACCTTTCCCGTGAGCACCACGTGCATCCACCATCCCAGTGGCGATATCAAGAAAATAACGCACGACATGGACGCCCCGGGCCAGATGAACATCGACGTGGGAAATGGACCAGCCGATTGCTGGCACTGTTTCAACTACGAGAGCGGCACCACCGAACCGGGCAGCAGCGGCAGCGGGTTGTGGGACGAGAACCACCGCATTGTTGGCCAACTCTATGGCGGCGCGGCGAACTGCGCCAACAACGTGGACGACTACTACGGCCGTTTCGACGTGAGCTACCCGTTGCTCTCACAATGGTTGGGCACCTGCGGTGATACGCTGAACGGCCTTGATCCCGGCTTCACCGAGCCCACCATCGCCAACAACGCCGCGGTCACCAGCATCAGCGGTGTTCCTGCCAGTGTGTGCAATGCGGGAGAAGTGGAGCCGATGATCACCTTGAAGAACAACGGCACCGCGCACCTGCACCAGGTCACCATCACCTACACCATTACAGGTGGTGCCAGCGGGAACATGCCGTGGACCGGCAACCTGGCCCCGCAACAGACCGCGAACGTGCAATTGCCCGCCATCGCCGTAGGCAATGGGCCGCAGGAACTGATCGTGGCCACCTCGGTCCCCAATGGATCCATCGATGGGGATCCTTCGGACGACAATGACACGCTGGACTTCGTAGCGAACACACCGGGCGAACCCGTCACCCTGTTCCTTTCTCCTGACGAATATGGCGTGGACATCACATGGGAACTGGCCAACGCGCAGAACACGCTGCTCTACTCCGGCGGCCCTTACACGAGCGGAGATACCACCACGATCGTGCGCACGTTCTGCCTGGGCGATGGCTGCTACACCTTCACCATCGCCGATGTGTTCGGTGACGGCATCTGCTGTCTCAATGGCAATGGGCATTACAGCATTACCAGCGCCTTCGGTACGCACGTGCAGGGCAATGGTCAATACGGGTATGGTGAAACGCGCGATTTCTGCCTTCAAGGGATCGGCATGGAGGAATTCTTTTCGGACGCCGACATGCGCGTATGGCCCGATCCCGCGTCCACGCTGGTAAACGTTGAATGGACCACGCCCTTGGCAGAGGACCTTCCGTGGTGCTTGACGGACATGAGCGGGCGAGTAGCGCTCAATGGCCAATGGAGCGCCGGGCAACAACATGGCGAAATACATACGCTCGGTGTTGCGGGGGGCACATACCTGCTGATCACCTCGATCGAGCGTATCCAAGGCGCACAACGCATCGTGCTCGCACCGTGACCACGCGGCCGCACCGGAACACGGCCATCAAGGGAAGGCCGTCCGAGCGGAGGCAACGACGGGTTTCTTCTTTCCCTTCAAGGACGATCCGGATCCGCCCTTGTGATCCCACGGAAGTGGACCGGTCGAGAAATGACTTCACGCGATCGCGCGGCGAACTACTTTGGACGCGCAATGCACCATCCGAACGGAATGGTCCTTCAACGGAACGTTCGACGGCCCGGTAACTCGATCCCAACATCCACTTCCATGCGCATCCTGCACGCTTCCGTTGCCTTCGCGGCACTATCATTCATCATCCACCCGCTCCGTGCGCAGATCTCTTTCGGTGGTACATCCATCGGGTCGGCGTACGAGAAGATCGGCCTGCATGCAGCGCCGCTCATCGAGCTTCCGGCCGTGGATGCCGCTTCCTTGATGGCCGAGGATGAACAACGCATGGCCAATGGGATCAAAGGGCCGTTCCGTTTCGGGTTCAACCATGCGGTTGACCTCGGCACCGAAAACAGTGGTGTCTGGAATACACTCACGGATGGCACGCGGATCTGGCGACTGGCGATCCATTGCCCGAATGCCTACAGCATCAATTTCGAATTCGGCGAGTATGTGGTGCCGGATGGTGCGAAGGTCTTCGTGTACAATACGGCGGGCGAGCAGCTTGGCGCGTTCACCGCAGCGAGCGCGAGCGGCCGGCACATCATGGGCGTAACGCAACTGGCCGGTGACCGCATCACGGTGGAATATCAGGAACCTGCGGCGGTCGCGGGCCAAGGGCACCTACGGATAACACAGGTAACGCATGCGTACCGCAATATCATGGGCGCGAAAGCCGATCGCGGACTGGGCGACAGCGGGGCATGCAACAACAATGTGATCTGCCCGGTGGGCGATGACTGGCGCGATCAGATCGCGGCCGTGGCCATGATCACCGTGGGCGGAAGCGGGCTATGTACGGGAACGCTGATCAACAACTGCGCGAACGATGGCACACCCTATTTCCTCACCGCGAACCATTGCACACAGGGCGCGAATGTGGGCACATGGGTGTTCCGGTTCAACTGGGAAAGCCCCACCTGCACCCCTACGACCAATGGACCCACGAACATGACCGTGAGCGGCGCGCAATTATTGGTGAACAGCGGTGGAAGCGATGTGGCACTCTTGCAATTGAACGCTGCACCACCCAGTACATACAACATCTACTACAGCGGCTGGGACGCGAGCGGCGACGCCCCGACGAACCAGACCTGCGTGCATCATCCCCAAGGAGACATCAAGAAGATCAGCTTCGACAACAACGCGGCTACGAACGGCACGTTCGGTGGTGCGCAATGCTGGCACATACTCGGCTGGGACGACGGCACCACCGAGCCCGGCAGCAGCGGCAGTTGCCTGTTGGACCAGAACCACCGGATCATCGGCCAATTGTTCGGTGGTGAGGCCACCTGCGCGAACGACGTGAACGATTACTTCGGCCGCTTCGGCGTCAGCTACCCCTTGCTGCAATCGTGGCTGGGCACCTGTAGCACGGCCATCGATGGCTACGATCCCAATGGCGCTCCGGCAGGGCTCGATGCGCAATTGCTGAGCGTCACGGGGATCGATGACCAGTATTGCAACACCGGTACGATCACGCCCACGATCAACGTGAAGAACGTAGGCACAACAGTGATCACCCAGTTCACATACAGCTATGACATGGACGGAGGGGCCAGCACAACGAACACGTGGAACGGCACGCTCGCACAGGGGCAGGTGCAAGCGCTCCCGTTGAGCAGCATCAGCGTGGGCAACGGAAACCACACCTTCCATGCGTCCTGCAGCGCACCGAACGGAGAGGCGGATGAGAACCCGGCGAACGACAACAAGTCGAAGAGCTTCTTTGTCGCCAACCCCGGCGAGCAGGTCACCGTTCAGATCACCACGGACAACTACGGATCGGAAACCACATGGGAGATCGCCGCACAGGGCGGTGGAACCCTTTTCAGCGGTGGCCCCTACGTGAACACCACCGGCGGCACGACCGAAGGCGGCACCTTCTGCCTCGCGGAGGCCTGTTACACGTTCACCATCCATGATGCGTACGGCGATGGGATCTGCTGCGGCTTTGGCAACGGGGATTACCAGATAACGGATGCGAACAGCAACGTGCTGTTGAACGGGGACGGCAGTTTCCTGATGTCAGCATCAAGCCCGTTCTGTGTGGGCTCCGCTGATATCGCTGAGAGCGCCTTGGAACAAGGCATGCAGGTATATCCGAATCCGGGCAATGGCGTGTTCGACGTGCGCGTACCCGCGCTTCGTGGTGAAGCATCGCTGATCGTTCGCGACGCACTGGGTCGCGAAGTGCGCAACGTCCCGGTCCATTTCATCGGCCGCGCGTCCCTCGATCTGCAAGCATTGCCGAACGGCACCTACAGCGTGGAGTTGAGAACGGCGACCGGCCACGCGGTGAAGCAGGTGAGCATCGCGCGGTGAGCGCGATCAATACTTGAGGTGGTAGTACACGAGCTTCACATACTCGTTGTACACCATCATCAAGCCGGATTCGTTCCGCCACCAACTATCGTCGTTGAACGCGTGGCTCGGCGCGCGATGCAGCAGGACGGTGATGCCCGCCTTGCGGAAGCGCTCGCGGAAGACATAGCGGATGCGGCGCAAATGGAAGCTGTGGCTCACGATCATCACCGTGTCCACGCCGTCGGATCGCGCTTGGTCCAGCAACGTTCCGG
>JANMKC010000272.1:0-1506 GCA_031371785.1 Flavobacteriales bacterium
GTTGCCGTCGGTATCGATCACATCACCATCCCGTTGCAGCAAGGCTGGTTTGGAATACACCACGGTTGCAGGCGTGGTGGCGCTCCGCAATTCCACCACCACCCAGTCCTCGATCGCATCATTGCCGGTGACGGTCAACAAAGAAGATGCGATGGTCACGTTGGTGGGTGAACCAACGAAGGTGTAACCGAGCGCCGTATAGGGCTGGCCTGTGGGGATCAGGTTGGCGCTGCGCAGGGCATCGCTCATCAGCGTGCCGCTCGGCAGGGCTCCATCAAGCGCAGCACGCACCTGGAAGTTCACACCACAATCGCCCGAATATGGATTGCTTGCCGTGAAGTTCGTCTGGTCCCAGCATTCCGTGACATTTCCCATGCAGGAGGTGCCGCTGACGAAATTGATACTGTGCGTTCCATTGCTGAATTCCTGCGCGGTGATCGTGTACCACGTACCATCGAAAGTGCAAGTTGAGGACACGGTCCCCACTGGGGTCCCGTCGATGATCAACGTGTGGGTGAGCATCCACGAAGGCTGGCAGTTGGTACCGACCGCTTGCCATTTCACGATGGACATCCCGGTGCAAAGGTCATTGGATGTGCCCACGAAGGATCCCACATGGGCGCAGGCTTGGAATGAGTTCGTCCGGGTCGCGGTGCAACCCAGCGCATCCGTTACCGTCACGCGCAGCTGGTCCGTGGCGTACAGGTTGAAGTTGCCATACAGGTTCCCGTCCGCATCATTGGTCACGGTCATCTCGGTGACCCACATGTTGAGGTTGAGCGAATGGCGATCCAGCACGATGGAGTAGGGCGCCGTTCCGCCGGTGGTGGTCACGCCGAACGTGCCCGTGTCAGCGGCGCCGCAGCCGCTGTCATTGGCCAGTTGCGTGCTGATCACGCATTGGCCGAAGACGGACGCGCACCAAGGGAATACGAGCAGACCTGAGAGGAAGCGCGAAACGATGGTCATGGCAACTGCTGCTTTCGTGTGTTCGCTCGCTCCCAAGACGCCCTTGTGCGGATCGGTTGCCCCAAAGTAGCGGTCCCGCCGAAAGTGGAGGACCGCAGTGGTTGGTTCCGCGACTTGTTGTCATTTTCACGCCCTCGATGCGCCATAGCATCTTCGCGAAGGCGACCCGCATTCCAGAACCCGCACATCAGTCATCTGATCGACATGGCCAAGATCCTCATCATCGACGACGAGAAGTCCATCCGCAACGCGCTGCGCGAAATACTCGAACACGAGAAGCACGTGGTTGACGAAGCCGAGGACGGCGCGGCCGGATTGGAGAAAGCCAAGAAGGGCAACTTCGATGTGGTGCTGTGCGATATCAAGATGCCCAAGCTCGATGGGCTGGAGTTCCTGCAGAAGCTGATGGCGCACAACGACGAGATCCCGGTGATCATGATCAGCGGCCATGGCACCATCGACACGGCGGTGGACGCGTTGAAGAAGGGCGCGTTCGACTTCATCGAGAAGCCGCCGAACATCAGCCGCATCCTCGTG
>JANMKC010000291.1:0-8752 GCA_031371785.1 Flavobacteriales bacterium
AGTGGGGCGGCGTGTTCATGCAATTGGAGCACCACACACCGGTCTTCAGTTGGTTCGTGAGCGGTACGGTGGCTACCACCGGTTACCAGCGTACCGACTACTTCCGCAAGCGCGACCTGGAGATCAATGGACAGTTCTTCCCCGAAGCTGTCGGCAATGGCGATGTGTTCTATTGGAACGGTAGCACATCGTTCACCGCGTTACGTGGCGCCACTGTTACCACCAACGGCGACACCACGTTCGTGAACAATGTGGGCACGCAGCCCGACGGTTACATCATCGGTGCTACGCCGTACACCAATACCGCCAACGGCACCCGCGATGCGCTCACATCGAAGAAATGGTTGCCGGGCTTCAACGTGAAAGGCGGCGCGAACTACAACCTGAACGAGTGGAACAACGTCTTCGTGAACGTGGGACTCCTCAGCAATGCGCCGCGTTTCGATTACGTGTTCGACTTCACCAACAAGCTCTTCGCCAGCATCGAGAACGAGCAAGTGATGGCCGTGGAAGCGGGCTATTCCTATCGCCAGCACGAACTGGCGGTGAACCTGAACACCTACTACACCTATTGGAAGAACAAGCCCGTGGACGTAGCCACCACCGTGCAGTTCGGCGATGAGCAACGCAAGGTGAACATCAACGGCATGAACGCGCGGCACATGGGCGTGGAGATGGACGCGGCATGGAACCTCACCTCCAAATGGACGCTCGAAGCACTCGCTTCGATCGCCGACTGGACCTGGCAATCACAGGTGAAGGATCTCGTGCTGCGCGATGAGGATGGCAGGCCCGCCGTGGACCCCAACACGGGCGAAACGGTTTATGTCAACTTCGATGCGCGCGGGGTGCATGTGGGCAATGCGGCGCAAACGCAGTTCGGTGCCATGTTGCGCTACGAACCGATCAAGCGCCTGTACCTGAAAGTGCGCGGCACCTACTTCGCGCGCCAATACGCGGATTTCGATCCCTTCTCGCTCACCGGCAACAATGCGCAGCGGGAATCCTGGGCCGTCCCGAACTACCTGCTCACGGAAGTCCACGCCGGTTATGGCATCCACTGCAAGAAGACCGAGATCCAGATCACCGGCAGCGTGCTCAACGCACTGGACACGTTTTACATCGCCGACGCCCGCAACAATGACGGCAACGTGAGTCCCGCTTCTTACGATTTCGATGCAGCCTCCGCTAGTGTGTTCTTCGGCGAAGGACGCCGCTGGAACCTCGGCGTACAATTCACATTCTGAAAACCCAAAACAGCCCCGACCTGTCGGGACGCTCGCTCATGAAAAAACTTCTTCCGCTTCTTTCGCTCCTGCTCCCCGTGTTGACCCAGGCCCAAGCCAACATTGGCGAAGCGCGCACGTATGCTGATGGTGCCTCGGTCACCGTCACCGGTATCGTCACCAACGGTGACGAGCTCGGCCCCATCCGCTATATGCAGGACGATACCGGCGGTATCTCCGCGTATCCCGGAACAGGCTCGGTACCCTTCACGCCCGCACCTGGTGACAACATCACCATCACCGGGACGATGGCGCGGTATAACGGCCTCACCGAACTGAACCCCATTACCGCCATCACCATCAACAGCTCGGGCAACCCCTTACCCACGCCCCAATTGATCACGCCCGGCCAGATCGATGAACCCGTGGAATGCGAACTGGTGGAGATCGACGCCGCGACTTTCACTGGCGGTGGTTCCCAGTTCACCAGCACCACCTGGGATTTCACCGCGAGCGGTGAGAGCGGGATCATCTTCCTGAAGCCGAACCATCCGCTGATCGGCACCACGGTTCCTTCGGGCGTGGTGAACATCGTGGGCATCGCCTCGCAGTATACCTTCACCGTGGGCGGTTACCAATTGCTCCCGCGCACGGCCGCCGACATCGTCCTTACGTCGGCCATCAACGTTGTCGGCCCGGTGCTGCAACAGAACATCACCACCACGAGCTTCGACCTCAGCTGGCCCACGGACAACGCGGGCAGTTCATACGTCAACTACGGCCTTACGCCAGCCTTGGGAACGATCGTTGGCGATGTTTCGCCGACCACCGCGCACACCGTACCGCTCTCGGGTCTCTCGCCCGCCACCTTCTATTACGCGCAGGTATTCTCCGTACTGGGGGCTGATACGGCGTCGACCACGATCCATGTGTACAGCACCGCGTCCCTGTCTTCGGGTATCAAGCACGCTTACTTCAACCAGAGCGTGGACAACAGCGTGGCCACATGGGAAGTCGCTCTCGGCCTCTTCGGTGCGACGAACGATACCGTCGCCGCCTACATCGACCGCGCGCAGAGCACCATCGACGTGGCCATGTACAATGAATCGGATGCCACCATCGTCACCGCCTTGAACAATGCGGTAACGCGCGGCGTGCAGATCCGCTACATCACCGAGGGCACCAACACCAACTCAGGTCTTTCAAGCTTGGACGCGAGCGTACCCGTATTGAACCGCATGAACAGCACCGGCAGCGGCATGCACAACAAGTTCATGAGCATCGATGCGGAGGATGTGGACCATTCCTGGGTGATGAGCGGCTCGATGAACTGGACGGCCGAGAACCTCTTCCAGGACCAGAACAACATGGTGTTCATCCAGGACCAGGCCTTGGCACGCGCTTATCGGCTGGAGTTCGAGGAGATGTGGGGCGGCAGTGGCCCTCAACCCAATGTGGCTAACAGCAGGTTCGGTCCGGACAAGACGGACAACACGCCGCATGAGTTCATCATCGGTGGTGATCGGGTGGAGTCCTACTTCTCACCCAGCGACCACACCAATTCGCGCATCGTCGATGCGATCAACCACACCGATCGCGACATCCACTTCGCGCTGCTGGTGATCACCGACAACACCATCGCGGACGCGCTGATCGCCGCCAACAACAACTTCAGTGTGAGCGCGGCCGGTTGCGTTGAACAAGTGAACGGGACCGGCTCGGACTATGCCGCGCTGGTTACCGCCGGTCTGGAGATGCACTCCTACGAGGCCATTCCGGGCCTCCTCCACCACAAGTACGCCATCATCGATGAGGGCTTTCCGCAGTTCGATCCGTTGGTGATCACCGGCTCGCACAACTGGAGTTCATCCGCCGACTCGGACAACGATGAGAACACGCTCATCATCCACAACGATACCATCGCGAACCTCTTCTGGCAGGAGTGGCATGCGCGCGGTACCGTAGGCATCGCGGAGAACGCCGGCATTATTTCCGCGCTCACGGTGTATCCCAATCCAGTGAATGAGCAACTGCACATCCGTTACGCATTGACGGAAGGCGGTGTGACGACCGCCACGGTAGTTGACGTCACCGGCCGCACGATGCTGACGCAGCGGGTGAGCGCTGGTCCCGGCGCGAACGTTGGCAGCATCAACACCAGCGCATTGCCCGAGGGCTTCTACATGCTCGTGCTCGAAAGCCACGGCACACGCCAGCAGGTGCCTTTCGTGAAGGCGCGATAACGTTCATCACCGTTCAACAAAAAAGGACGAGCACATCGCTCGTCCTTTTTTGTTGAGGGATGTCACAGGGCGGTCACTCCGGTATCATCAGCCGCGTCGCCGCTCCGGCATTCGCGCAACGTACTTCGGCGATCGCGAACCCGTGCAGGTCCGCAGGTAGTACAACGTTGATCCCTTCATACTGCGAACCGATCGTTCGTTCAAACAACAAGCGACCACTGGCATCATGGAGCCGGACCGTCGCATCGCCTCTGCCGCCCGTGATGCGCAGCGTATGTTCCTGCAGTGCGATTTGGATCGCCGAACGCGCGATGCCGGACGCTTCACCGATGCCCACACCGGAACCTGGAGCGAGACTGAGCGTGATGGGCAGGTGATCGCTCATGTAGTAGAGCGAGCGCAGGATGCTGTATGGTGTTTGCGTCGCATCGCACGAGGTAATGCTCTGGTTGTAACACGTACCGCTGTTGCCGAGCGGCATGTAGCTGCCGGGCACCAGGTGCATCGGGCCGGTGCCGTCCACGAACCCATTGCTCAGCAAGAGAATGTCGAAGCGATCGTCCATGCCACCACCAGAGCCATCGCCGAATATCGCACTCACCCGCGTGCTCTGCGTGTGTATCCACGCATTGGCCGCTCCGCTCCATGCGGTGCCACCGAGGTTCAGCGGATCCTGCAGATGCACCGATCCCTGCGCGGTCAACAAGGTGGTGAAAGCCGGTTCGGCACCGGTGTACAGGTTCATGTCGCCGCCCACGATCACCATGCGTCCGGGCGGCAACGTGGAAAGATGATCGCGGAGGATCGCGGCTTCCGCTGCGCGTTCGCTCTCATAACCGGTGCTGGATTTCAAGTGCAGGCCCACCACGGTGATTAAAGTGGTGTCGCCTTGCAGCGATCCAGCATCGTGCAGGTAGAGCGTATACACGTTCAGGTCGCGCACGTTCGTAAGAAGAAGGTGTTGCTCCTTCAAGCCGAGCTTGTCGTGATCGTAGTAGAGCATCTGCGCGATCTTCACCAGCTCCGATGGATCGCTCTGCTGCGATACGTAGGTGGCCATGCTGAAGCGGTCGGTGCCGTTCACGTTCAGCGCGGAATCCAACACGCTCTGCGCACCTTCGGCGGTCTTCACTTCTTCACAGATCAATATGTCCACCGGATGCCATGCGAGGATGTGGGCCAGCGTATCCACCTTGCCCGCCGGAACGGGATCGGGGAAGTGCAGCAGGTTGTAGGCCATCACGCGCAGGGTGTCCTGGGCCTGTGTGAACGGTGCGAAGAAGGGAAGAAGAACGAGTATCAGAAGCTGTTTGCAATTAGTCGGGGCAGAGTGGCAGAAATTCAAACGCGGAGACGCAAACTTCATAGTCCCGATCTTTCGGGAGACAGAAAGGACGCGGAGTTCGGAGCGCGACAAGAGCTTTTGGAGGACGCAGAGGAACCCGACTTGTCGGGGTCTCCTCCGCGTGGGCCATATCCCTTTCAATTGAACCTCTGCGCTCCTCTGCTTCTCCGCGCCTCTGCGTTGATAGGGGTCTTGAAAACAGTTTCTCAGGTGGCGCATGGCAGCAAGGTAGGATCCGCTCAACGGAACACGTCGTTCAATACACCAGCGAGCCGTATTCCGCCCTTGGCCAATTGCCGCTGCACCAGCGGCCAGTTCTTGTAGAGGTAGTTGTAACCGATGTCATCCCCGCGCTTCGCGGCATACACCTGCGCCCGGCAAGCCATCGCTTCCTGCGCCCAATCCGCAGCTGTGCCACGCTGCCATTCGGTGCGTTGCGCTTCGTTGACACAGTCGAGGCTCATGGCGAGTTCCGTATAGCTCAAGCCCACCTGTTCGATCATCTCACTGTCCCACACGCGGTGCAGGTTCGTTCCTTTCTTCATCCACTGTACCTGAAAGTCGTTCCCGCCCTTGTCATCACCACGGCCCACGTGCAAGGGTTGGTGTATGTCGCCGATGAGGTGGATGAGGAAGCGCAGGTAAACGCGCTTGCGCTCCAACGGCACGGTATCGCTGCGCAGCAGCGTCTTCGTGCGTTCGATCGCTTCCACCACGTCGCCTTTCGGGTTCTTTTCGCTGGCGGCGTAGTTCAGACTATCGGGGATGGTGACCCAGTGCCAGTCGTGCGTGTTGTTGTACGAACTGTCGGAGCGCACTTCATCCATCCATGTGGAAGCGATGGCGAGGCTTTCGGACCCGAGGATCCGCGTGATCGCTTTGCGTGCCTTGTGTGAAAGATGATGATCGGCGATCTCGCCCACCACGCGGTGGCCGGTGGGGCCCCAGGCCAGTGCGGCAAGGGGAGCGCAGGTGATGAGGAGAAGGAAGGAGCGGATGGAACGCATGACGCGCAAGCTATGATGCCCGCGCAAAAGATGTTCTCGCGTTCACCGCTAGCTATCCTAAGTTTGTCGCATGCTCCATCTCCGGAACCTCTTCATCTGCTTGTTCCTGTTCGCTGGCAGTGCACTGTTCGCCCAGGAACCCGCCACGCTCACATGCACGGACGATATCAGGACCGTGGCGGCGCAAGTGGGAAAGGAGGTCGTGTTCTGCGGAACACCCAGCGCGATCAAGGCGGTGACGAAGCCAGAAGGCAACCGCATCTATATGGACTTCGGCGGGGCCTATCCGGACAATACCTTCTCGGTCACCATTTCAGGCAAGGTTTCCGGTGACGAGCACGAGAAGTTGAAGGAGCGCTTCGAAGGCAAGGAGCTTATGGTGAAAGGCACCGTCGCACTTTACAAGGAGAAGCCGCAGATCGATGTGAAGCGGATGGAGGACATCCAAGTGAAATGACCAACGCATCGCACACGCTACCGCATTAACGCCCGACCCATGAGAACATCCGTACTCCTTTCCGTGATCGCCTTGGCCACAGCCGCGAACGCCCAATTCAGCAGCGACTTCGAAACGTGGAACGATACGTTGCCCGCCGATTGGATCGGCTCGAAGACCAACCTCAACCTGGACAGCATCGGGCAGGTGACCGTGAACCCGCACGGTGGCCTGTTCTCCGTGCGCTTGCAGAATTCCACCGGCAACAACAAGCGCTTCACCACCCTGCCCTTGCATACGGACAGTGGCACCGTGTACGACTACAGCTTTTGGGCGCGCGGGCGCGGTGATGTGCATGTGAGCCTGTATGATGGCCGTACCGCCGGTTCCGGTTATGCGGGCTATAGCGCGTATATGTCCGTGAACAACAACACGGATTGGCAATTGATGACCGCCAGCGTGATCTGCACACATACGGGCGACCTCTCCGAGTTCATCATCGGCTGCCGCAACACGCTCGGCCCGGAGCATCTCGTGCTGGACGATGTGAACATCGCACCGGGCAGCCCGCCTCAGCAACGGAGCATACACGACATCCAGTACACCACCGATCCCGGCGGTATTTCTCCGGAGAACGGCCACATCGTCATCACCGGTGGCATCGTCACCGGCATCGATACGATCGGGTTCAACGGCTACTTCATCCAATATGGCCCCGGCCCGTGGAGCGGCATCTATGTGTTCGACGACACGTACCCGGTGAACCTCGGCGACAGTGTGACCTTCCAGGCCACAGTCCAGGAATACCACAACGCCACCGAACTCATCAATGTGACGAACTTCTCCGTGCATGGCAACTTCACCGTGCCCCCAGCGCAACTGCTCACCGCAGCGGCCGCGCAGGATGAGCAGTGGGAAGGTGTGCTGTGCCGCGTGGATCAGGCCACTTGCACGTCAGCCCCTGGCGGCGCGGCATGGACCGTGAACGATGGCTCGGCCGACCTGCTGATCGACTCGCTGATGTTCGTTTTCCCGGCCGTGCTCGGCACGGTGTACAACGTGACCGGCTGCATGTCGCAGTACGATGCGGACCGTTCGCTGAACCCGCGCTTCGGTCCCGATGTGGAGATCTTCAACAGCATTACCGAGGAAGGCGCGCTCGCTACGGTGAGCGTGTACCCCAACCCGGCCAATGAGGTGCTGAACATCGCACTGAACAAGGCCGCTGATACGCAAGTGAGCTACGCCCTTTGCGATGCCCTTGGCCGGCAGGTCGGTACCGGCGCGCTCACGAAGTACAACAATAGCGTGCCGGTGAGCGCGCTCGCCAGCGGCTTCTATACCCTGACCCTGCGCAGCGATGCGCTGGCGAAGAGCTTGAGCGTGCAAGTGGTGCGCTGAACGCGACGATGCACTAACCACTTGAGTGGAACAGGACAGAGAGCATGGTCTGACAAAGAGGTGGAGCGCAGGGTCCGGTGGGGAGCCTGCAGGAGTTGCGGAAGGCGCGAGCGCGGCGCTCACGCAGAGTGAGGCACGAGGCAAAGACGATGGCTCTGTTGTGCGCATCCGACAGGCACTGCCCGCCCCAGTTGCACCGATCGAAGATCCCTCTACCTTCGCACCCGCTTGGATCGGAAGGTTCTTTGGCGAGAACCCAAGAAACGGGCATCACCCTAAAACTCACTCAGTCAGTCGAACTCATGAACATTTACGTCGCCAACATCGCGTACAGCGCGAAGGACCAGGATCTCCGCGAACTTTTCGAAGCTTTCGGTGAAGTGACCTCGGCCAAGATCATCATGGACAAAGCCACCAACCGGAGCCGCGGCTTCGGCTTCGTGGAGATGTCCGACGACACCGCTGGCAAGGCGGCGATCGAAGGCACCAATGGGAAGGGCTTCCATGGCCGCGACCTGGTGGTGAACGAGGCGCGTCCGCGCACGGAAGGCGGCGGCGGCGGTGGCGACCGTGGTGGTTTCCGCAGCGGCGGTGGCGGTGGCGGTGATCGTGGCGGCTACCGCGGAGGCGGTGGTGGCGGCGGAGACCGCGGTGGTTACGGCGGAGGCGGTGGTGGCGGTCGTGATCGCGGAGATCGCGGTGGCGGTGGCGGCTATCGTCGCGACGAGTACTAGGCAACAACGCTCTTTTTCGAAGCCCTTCCCGCGCAAGCAGGAAGGGCTTCGTCTTTCCAGGATCGGAACGGAGATGATGTGGATCGGACCCATCGGCGTGGTGCGCGTCCGAACGCACCTGCGGATCCCGGTAGCTTTGCGCCCTTCCATGCGGGCGACCTTTCTTCTTCTGTGCGCACTGTACGCCGCGAGTATCGCAACAGCTCAACGTCCCGGAGGCTCGCGCGGCGGTGACCGTCCCGCGATCGGCAACGTGTACGGCCGCGTGCTCGAGGCCACAACGCGCAAGGGAGTGGAGTTCGCCACGGTGAGCTTGATGGCCGCGCACCGGGACACGGTGATCAGCGGTGCGCTCGTGGC
>JANMKC010000304.1:0-24824 GCA_031371785.1 Flavobacteriales bacterium
GGGGATGTTCAGCTTGCGCAGCGCTTCCTCCATGCTGCGGCTCTGCGCGTTGGTGCGGTAGAGGATCGCGAAGCCCCGGTTGGGCACTTGCTCCTGCATCTTGGTCTCGAAGATGCTGTGCGCCACGAAGCTGCCTTCCTCATTGTCCGTCGCCGCGCGCTGTACGGTGATCGGCTCGCCTTCTGCGTTGTCCGTCCAGATCGTTTTCTCGATGCGTTCCTTGTTCTTGTCGATCAAGCTGTTCGCTGCGGCCACCAGCAATTTCGTGCTGCGGTAGTTCTGCTCCAGCTTGAACAGTTGGTAGTCCGGATAGTCCCTGCGGAAGTTGAGTATGTTCTGGATGTTCGCTCCTCGGAAGCCGTAGATGCTCTGGCTGTCGTCGCCCACCACGGTGATGTTCTCATGCCGTGCGGCGAGCGTGCGCACGATGTTGTACTGCGCGAGGTTGGTGTCCTGGTACTCGTCCACGAGGATGTACTGGAAGCGCTGCTGGTACTTCAGCATCGTGTCCGGATGATCGCGGAAAAGACGGTTGGTGTTGAAGAGCAGGTCGTCGAAGTCCATCGCACCGGCGCGGAAGCAGCGGTCCGCATACGCCTTGTAGATCTCGCCCATCTTCGGCCGCAAGGCTGCCGCATCGCTGGCCATCATCTCCTCATTGGCCAAGTATTCCACCGGCCCGATCAGGTTGTTCTTGCTGATGCTGATGCGGCCATGCACCGAGTTGGCCTTGTAGAGCTTGTCGTCCAGCTGGTACTCTTTCACGATCGTCCGGATCAGCGAGCGGCTGTCGTCGGTGTCGTAGATGGTGAAGTCCTTCGGGTAGCCGAGCTTGTCGGCTTCGGCGCGCAGGATCCGTGCGAAGACGCTGTGGAAGGTGCCCATCCACAGGTTTCGCGCCTCGGTGTGCAACCCCGGCCCCTGAGCCGGGGCCTGCACATCGATGAAGAGCTTCGCGATGCGCTCCTTCATCTCCTTCGCGGCCTTGTTGGTGAAGGTGAGCGCGAGGATGCGGAAGGCATCCACCTCTTTGGCCGCCATGAGGTGCGCGACACGCACGGTGAGCACGCACGTTTTGCCGGAGCCCGCCCCGGCGATCACCATGTTGGGTCCGTCGGTATGCTGAACGGCCTTCAGCTGGGCGGCGTTCAGGCCTTTCAAATAATCGTTCTGCACGGGCCGAAGGTAGAAGCGGGTGAGGAGGGGCTATTTGAGCGTTATGAACAAGGTAGCGTTGTTGCGGTCCCTATCGCCCCATTCGGGCCTTTCCTGAGCGCCGTACCTTGCACACATGGAACGCATCGTGCGCATCTCATCGATCAAGGTGCCCGGTGGCGACAAGGACTTCTGGCGGTCACGCACGGCCGAGGAACGTTTGGAGGCGCTGGAGTTCCTGCGCCAGCAGTACATGGATCACACGCATGCTGAGCAAAGACTTCAAAGAGTTTGTCGCATCGTTGAAAGAGCACGGCGCTGAGTACATGATCGTCGGCGGCTATGCCGTTGGCGTTCATGGCTACCCGCGATATACCGGCGATCTGGACATCTGGTTGAACCCGACACGGGAGAATGCCGCGCGTGTTCTGAAGGCACTGAAGGACTTCGGTTTCGGGAGCATACGGATCACAGTGGATGACCTTACCAAGGAGAACAATGTCATCCAGCTCGGTCAACCACCTTTGCGCATCGACCTGTTGATGTCCATCGATGGGGTCACATTCGCCGAATGCTATACCAACCGGAAGGAGCAGAGCTTCGATGGTCTCCGGATGAACTTCATCGGATACCACGACTTGGTGAAGAACAAGAAAGCGAGCGGTCGGCATCGCGACCTGGACGATGTGGAGAACATGCCGGAACCGGACTGAGCGGAGGGACACGTCATGATGATCTTGTTGTGGGGTATTCGCTGAAGATCTATCGACCATTGGTCGACGCCATGCGACCCGCGGTCAGGTACGATGCACAAGTCCGCCGGAACATCGTTGCACGGGGTCGTTAACGACGCTACCTTACATGCGTTCCAACACATACTGATGAACAAGCTGCTATCTCTCGTCATTCTCTTCTCTTCTTCCAACTTCGTCCCGGCCCAGGTACTTCCCGCGCCTCCGCAAGTGTGGCTGAACACCTGCATGCCCACGACCACGAGCACCATCACCGTGTGCGCAAGCGGCTGCGATTACAGCAACGCGCAGTTGCAGCAGGCCTTCAACAACGCGACGCCGGGCACCACGATCCTGCTGGAAAGCGGACACACCTATGTCGGACCGTACACGCTGCCGGTGAAGAGCGGCAATGAGTGGATCATCGTCCGCACGAACATCCTTGACGCGCAACTACCGGACGAGGACCACCGCATCGATCCCTCCTTCGCGCCGGTGCTCGCCAAGATCCAGGGGCTGCCCTTCCAGTCGGCGTTGGTATTCGCCAGCGGCGCGCACCACTACCGCGTGATGGACCTGGAGTTCAACACGCAGGACTATGTGTACGACATCATCGTCGCGGGTGATGGTACCGAAACATCGGCAGCCAACGTGTCGCACGACCTGGTATTCGATCGGCTCTATGTGCATGGCGATCCCACCAACGGTACCAAGCGCGGTATCCGCATCAATAGCGCGAGCACCGCGGTGATCAACTGCTGGATAAGCGACTGCAAAGCCAACGGACAGGACGCGCAGGCTGTGGCCGGATGGAACGGCCCCGGACCCTTCAAGATCGTGAACAACCACCTCGAAGGCAGCGGCGAGAACTTCATGCTCGGCGGCGCGCTCGCGGCGATCCCCGGCCTGATCCCCGCCGACGTGGAGATCCGCAACAACCACTTCTTCAAGCCGCTGAGCTGGCGCATCGGCGATCCCAATTACGAAGGCACGCCGTGGTGCATCAAGAACCTCTTCGAGCTGAAGAACGCACAGCGCGTGTGGGTGGAAGGCAACATCCTGGAGAACAACTGGGCGCATTGCCAGAGCGGCTTCGCGATCATCTTCACACCGCGCACCGAGGGCGTGGCGATGAACAACCAGGTGAGCGACATCACGTGGAAGCACAACATCCTCATCAATAGCGAAGGCGGCTTCAATATCGCCCCGCACGATGATGGACTGCCCAATCCGCCCACCTCGCGCATACTGTTGCAGGACAACCTGGCCTATGAAGTCAACGCTGTGTCCGGCGGCGGCGACGGCAAGATGTACCAGGTGCTCGGCGATGTGCATGACCTCACCATCCAGCACAATACCACCATCAACACCGGCACCGGGGTGATCTCCGACGCGCCGCCGATCGTCAACGGCATCTTCCGCGACAACATCACGGGCTTTGGCGGTTACGGCGTGTGCGGCTCGGGATTGGGCTGTGCCAGCGCGGCCATCGACTCCGTATGGCCCGGAGGGAACTTCACGCACAACGCGTTCTTCGGCGCCACACCGGCCGAGGGCGGCGTGGAAGCCTGGTATCCGCCCTTCCATTGGTTCCCGGACAGCATCATCGATGTGGGCTTCACAGATATCGCCACCCGCAACTATGCGCTGCTGTCATCGAGCCTGTTCGCACAGTCCGCCACGGATGGCAGTGCTCTCGGTGCTAACATGGACAGCTTGAACGCCTTCACCAACGGGGTGCTCAGCGGGTATTGGCCCAATTGTGCTGGCAGCAGCACCGAGCTGCCTGAACTGCCGGCTACCGCATCGTTCCACCTGTCGCCCGTCCCTGCGACCGATGTGCTCATGCTCACGAACACGGGTGCGCCTTTGCACGGACAAGTACGGCTGCTGGATGCCGGAGGAAGGGTATTGCGCTCGCTCACGTTGCAGGAGCGTATCACCATCAGTCCCGTGGGCGATCTTCCTGCGCAGCCCATCATCGTTGTGCTGGATACACCGACCGGCGCACGGGTGGTGCTCGGGAGGGCGGTGATCCTGTGAAGATCTCGCGTCCACGGAGTCTACCGGAGTCCCCGCACGCTCACACCATGAGGGGCCTGCGGTACTGAGCGGTTCCTGCGGAAGAGGATCGCTCATCCGCAGGATCCCCGAGCACGCTTGGGCGTACAACCCTGTATTGGTGACCCCTGCGGAGACTTAACGGTTCTTCCGGCCGCGGTGGTTAAGAGGCCGGAGGCCTTGGTTGTTGGGCGCACTCGCGAAACACGCGACTCTAGACTTGCGCGGGTTGGGGTGGCACCGATGCTTCGACATCCCTTTGCTATGTTGGGAGTCGATATCAATCGTGGAACCCCAGCTCTTCTTCGATTTGGAGACCGATCGCACCGGTTCTCGCCTTCTTGCTGTGGGCGCTGCTTATGGGCAAGGAGAGCTGCATGAGCCGAAGTTGGAGAAGCTTCTACCATGGCTGAAAGAAGCTAAGGTTCTTGTTGGCCATAACATCGTACAGCACGATGTGCCCTTTCTGCGAAACCGCTTGGGCGCAAAGGCGCTGGAGAACAAAGTGCTTGTGGATACACTTTGTTGGTCGGCCTTGCTGTATGCTGATCACCCGTACCATAGGTTGATCAAGGGCTACAATCTGGTGCCCGAACGCGAAGGAGAACTGCCTAATCCGCTGTCGGATAGCAAACTCTGCCGCAAGCTGCTGGAAGAACAACTCGGGGAGTTTCACGCCCTGCCAGCTGCACTGAAAGCGATATACCATGGGCTCTTGGAAGGGGTTGAGGGCTATGGGGGCTTCTTCGCTTTGGCTAGCTATAACACTTCGGATTCTGAAGCTGTTGCCGAACGGATCAAGGCCTATTTCCAAGAGCGCATCTGTACCACGCTAGATCTCGGCTCGATAGCCGCCGAGCAGTCGGTTGAACTGGCACATGCTCTCGCCCTGATTCACACCAAGTCGGCAGATTCCATTCTTCCCGGATGGGTCGTCCACAGCCGGCCGCGAACATTGACAGTGTTAAAGGCCTTGCGATCCACACCTTGCCAAGAACCCAGCTGTGTCTATTGCGAAGCGCTGCGCGACCCTCACAGTGCTCTACAGGAAAACTTTGGCTATGGTGCCTTTCGCACATTCGATGGGGAGGCGGGCATAGGCCTGCAAGAGCGGGCTGTACGCTGCGCGTTGGATGGGCGCTCCTTGTTGGCGGTATTCCCCACGGGCGGTGGCAAGTCGCTCACATTCCAACTCCCCGCCTTGATGGCGGGAGAGCATATGCGCGCCCTTACGCTGGTGATCTCTCCGCTTGTGTCCTTGATGAAGGACCAAGTGGATGTGCTTGAGGATCGTCACCAGAACGTGAAGGCGGCACATCTCAGTGGACTGTTGAGCCCGTTGGAACGTGCGCAGGTTTTGGAACGGGTGGAGAATGGCGGTATCCACCTGCTCTACATCGCGCCGGAGACCATGCGCTCACCCACGCTGATGCGCTTGCTTAAGGTGCGTCATGTGACACGTGTGGTGGTCGACGAGGCACACTGTTTCTCCGCGTGGGGCCAGGACTTCCGGGTGGACTACCTCTACATCGCCGATTTCATTCGGCAGCTAAAGGAGGACAAGGGGCCGGATGCGGAAATAGCCGTGTCCTGTTTCACGGCCACCGCCAAGCCCCAAGTGATCGAAGACATACGCATCTATTTCCAAGAACGCCTTGGCCTGCAGCTGGATCGATTCATCACCCGGGCCCAAAGGAACAATCTGAGCTACGAGGTGATTTCGGTGGAGGATCCGGATCCCAAAGCGAAAGATCGCCAGTTATTGGAACTTGCCCATCGCTGCGAGAAACCGGCCATTGTGTACGTATCGCGTACCAAGCGCGTAGAGGAACTTGCCACACTACTGGAGCATTCAGGACTCGTCGTGAAAGGCTTCCATGGCAAGATGTCGCGGGACCAGAAGCAGCAGCACATGGACGCATTCATGCAGGGGCAAGTGGAGGTGATGGTGGCTACCTCTGCCTTCGGCATGGGGGTGGACAAGGAGGATGTGCGCTCGGTGATCCACTACAACCTGTCCAATTCACTGGAGAGCTATGTTCAGGAAGCAGGTCGGGCAGGGCGCAGCAAGGACATACAAGCCACCTGTTACATCCTCTACCATGAGAGCGATCTGGCTAAGCACTTCAGCCTTCTGGGGCGCACCAAGATCAACCTCAAGGAGATCCAGCAGATCTGGCGGGCGGTGAGGAACCTGACCAAGTTCAGGAACGAGGTAAGCAAATCGGCGCTGGAGATCGCGCGCGCCGCCGGATGGGATGATGAGGTAAAGGATCTGGAGAACCGGGTCACGGCCGCGCTAGCCGCCTTGGAGGACCGCAAATACCTGAAGCGGAATCTGAACAGTCCTCGGGTGTTCGCCGATGGGCTGCTAATGAAGGACTACGATGCAGCGCGCGCGGAAGTGGAAAAGAGCACCGTACTCACCGCCAACCAGAAGCAGGACTGCGCGCGTGTGCTGCAGCGCATCATCAAGGAGAAAGAATGCGCCGTGGATGCCCTTGCCGACCAATTGGACATGAAGCTCAGGCAGGCGCAGGATACCATCGGCTTGTTACGTCAGCTCAAGATCCTCGGCGATACCAAGGACATCAGCGCCTTTCTGGACATGCGCCCCCGGGTTGGTTCTCGCAATCGCTGTGGTACGATCATCTCCGTGGAGAAACACCTGCTCGAATTCCTCCCACACGAGCACATGGAGTTCACACTGCGTGAGGTGAACCAGCAGCTTATCGATAAAGGTGTGGAGCGCAGTTCACCCGAAATGATCGCGCACCTTCTGCGCTACTGGGACAGGCGCAAATTCATCCGCAAGAAGCGCGTGAAGAGACAGGAGGGGCAATATGTGGTGGACTTTCGCATACCGCGCGAGGAGTTCACCCAGGAGTTGATGGCCCGACATGAGCTGGCGATCCGTTGCCTGGATGCCGTACTGGAAGTGGCGAACAGTGGCGCTCAAGCAGCCAAGTCGACCAAAGAGGAGGAACCGCTCCGGGCGGAGTTCTCACTGGTCGAACTCCATGAACGAATGAGCAGTGGCCTGTTCGGCGGCGCTATGCAAATGAAAGACCTCGAGCGCGCCCTTCTTTTCCTGGATGAACTGGGGGTACTGAAGCTGGAGGGTGGGTTTCTCGTGTACTACAAGCGCCTGA
This sequence comes from Flavobacteriales bacterium, assembly GCA_031371785.1. GTDB lineage: Bacteria > Bacteroidota > Bacteroidia > Flavobacteriales_F > PHOS-HE28 > PHOS-HE28. The sequence continues at coordinate 7,100 of JANMKC010000304.1, forward strand.
ACCTGGAACGCACCGAGCAGAACAGGAGGAAGGACTACAAGATCGAGGACTACACCAAGCTGGACGACCACTACAAGGCGCGTGTGGAACAGATCCACATTGTAGGCGAATTCGCCAATAAGCGCCTACAGAGCGCGCAGAGCGCGCTCGGATTCGTAGACGACTACTTCAAGATGGAACACGATCGCTTCATCCGGAAGTACTTCCCTGAGCGACGCACAGAACTGACCCGGGCGGTAACCCCGTCGCGTTTCAAGCAGTTGTTCGGGGAATTGAGCCTTGAACAGACGGAGGTGGTCAACGACAAGTCGGACCATATTCTCGTGTTAGCCGGACCCGGGAGCGGCAAAACACGGGTGCTGGTGCATAAGGTGGCCAGTTTGCTGCTGTTGGAGGATGTGAAGCCCGAGCAATTCCTGATGCTCACCTTCTCCAAGGCGGCCGCCTTGGAATTCCGAACGCGCATTCATGCTTTGGTGCCTGAGTATCGCGGGCTTATCAAGGTGGCCACCTTTCATGGATTCTGTTTCGAGCTGCTCGGCCAATTGGGGGACCTAGAGAAGTCGGAAAGGGTGATGGATCGTGCCATGCAGGCCATCCGCGATGAAGAGGTCGACATCTCCGCCATTGCGAACAAGAGCGTGCTCGTGCTGGACGAGTTCCAGGATGTGGATGCGGAGCAATGGCAACTGATCCAGTTGATCGCCGACAAGGCCGAGCGCATGCGCATCATCGCTGTGGGTGACGATGATCAAAACGTGTATGCGTTCCGCGGGGCATCACCGGAGTTCATGTCCGCCTTCAGGGAGAAGTATCGCGCCCAGACCCATAACCTGCTCACCAACTACCGCAGTCGGGCTGACTTGGTGCAATTCACCTCCCATCTGGCAGAGAGGATCAGCAACCGTATGAAGGCCGATCTGGTACTCGAAGCGAAGAACCATGATGAGGCGGCGCTGCGGGTTGTGGAGCATACCGGCGGCTATCACTTACAAGGGTTGGTGAATGACGTGGTCCGCTGTGCGTACTCAGGCACGACGGCTGTGCTTACACGGACCAATAACGAGGCGTTGATGGCCGCAACCCTGCTTCGACAAGCTGGCGTCAAGGTGCGTTACGTGGGTGGTTCGGACGACTTCGAGCTGGGTAAGTTGCGGGAGGTGCGCCTCTTCGGGCGGCTTCTGAAGAAACACCATCCGGATCTGGGCGTCATCCCGCAGGAAGTTTGGTCGGCGGTCCGTTCGGAGTATCTCGAAAAGCTCGCAAACAACCCATTGCGACAGGACTGCGTCGACATCTTGGATCTGTTCGAGCGCAGCTATCGCAACCGATTCGATGCCGAGGAGTGGCGGTCCTTCTGCCAAGAGATCAAACTCTCTGAAGCGATCCATCCCGAACAAGATGTCGTGCTCGTGAGCACCATGCACAAGTCTAAGGGCCGTGAGTTCGACAATGTCTTTGTGTTATTGGATGACCAACCCATGGACTCGGACGAGGACAAACGCCTCCACTATGTGGCATGCACACGCGCCAAGGAGCGATTGGTAGTCCATGCCATAGGCCCAATGTTCCGTGTCTATCACGACAGCGCTTTGAAGCGGTCGTACGACGAGATCCACCATGAGATGCCAGCGCAGATCGAGCATATCCTGAGCATGAAGGACATCAACTTGCGATCCCAGAAGTACAACGCGGAACGGGTCAAGCAACTCAAGACCGGTTCGCCCTTGGTCGCTGACTTCACGCACTTTGCGGACAACGAGGCACCCGGATTGGGCGCAAATGGGCTTGGCAATGTTCTCATATATGCGGCTCGATTTGCGAATGGCACTTTACCTCGCTTTACTTCCCAAGGCTACTCCATCACTGGTGGTGCCATCGAGTACATCGTGCATTGGTACGACAAGGAGGAGGGGCGGGCGTATGAGGTTGTGCTGCCAAGGGTGCTGTTGAGCAAGCAAAGTTAAGAGAGGGTCCTTATTTGAACTCTCGCCGGGTTTGCGTTTCGTGACCCTAGTGGATCGCCTCTCACGCGATCCACTTCTCCGGCTTCTCCGCCAAGAACTCATCCAGCGGGATACCGCCTGAACCCACCAGCAGGAGCTTCGTGCCGCTGTTCGCTTGGGCGAAGGCGTCCAGTCCGACACGTGCGTTGCGGGTGCGGCCGCTCTTCACCTCGATGGCGGTGAGCTTCTTGCCGCGCTTGATCACGAAGTCCACTTCCCTGTCGCGTTCGCGCCAGTAGAACAGTTCGTAGCGCCCTTCGGCGTGGCCGTCCGCCAAGTGGGTGCCTACGGCGCTTTCCACGATGCGGCCCCAGAGCTCGCCGTTCTTCTTCGCCTGTGCCACCGTAAGGCCGAGACGCGCGGTCATCAGCGCGTTGTTCATCACCTGCCACTTGGGCGTGGTGCTGCGCGTGCGTACTTCCGCAGTGCTGAACTTCTGCAGGCCCATGAGCATGCCCGCTTGTTCCAGCAGGTCGGCATAGCTGGCCAGGGTGCTGGTGTTGCCGACATCCTGCAGTTGGCCGAGCATCTTGTTGTAGGACAGCTCCTGCCCGCTGTAGGCGGAGGCCAGGTCGAACAATCGCCGCAGCAACGCGGGCTTGTCGATGCGGGCCATCAGCAGCACGTCGCGGGTGATGGTGGTCTCCACGAGCGAATGCAGGATGTACGACGCCCAACGCTTGGTATTGGTGATGTAGGGCGCGCTTCCGGGGTAGCCCCCATGGAAGATGTACTGGTCCACATCCCAGCCGAACGCTTCACGCATCTCGGAGAAGGACCAATGGCCCAGCCGGATGCGTTCGAACCTTCCGGCGAGACTTTCGCCCATGCCGCGTTGGAGCAGCAGCGGCGAAGAACCTAGCAACACGACGTGCAGCGGAAGCTTGTCGTGGGTGTCCGCGTCCCAGAGTGACTTCACGGCCTCGCTCCATCCGGTCACTTTCTGCACCTCGTCCAGGACGAGCAACACCTTCTTCCTTCCGGAAACCAGCCCGCGCGCCCGCTCCCAATGCTGGGTGATCCACGCGGGGCCGGGTGGTGCGGGCTCATCCGCGCTGGCATAGTGCGCGGGCAGCGCCATGTCCGCGATCACCTGGCGTACGAGCGTGGTCTTGCCCACTTGCCGTGGTCCGGCAAGCAGTTGCACGAGGCGGCGGGGTTCCTTCAGGCGGGCCTTCAGAACAGTTTCCTTGGATCGTTGGATGATCATGCGTTCTACGCTGGATGGTGCGTAAAAATACGCAGCTGATCGCGTAAAATGCAAATTTGGACGGTACTGTCCGCGTCACTTTGGATGTCGTTCGAAGAAGAGGGTACGCAGCCGGTCGCTGGCACTGCGCTATGACTGTAACCATTGATGGACGTGATGTGCAGAAATATCCGGACAACACGGGAGATCTTTCAAAGGTCGGACAAAATACGCACTGTACTGCGTAAAAATACGCAGCATAGTGCGTGAAATGTAATTCGAACACCTCATGGTGATAGTGTGTATACAGCCGTTCTCCCGTCCCCCGAACGTTCCAAGCGGTTCGCGGTCACCGCATCCTTCAGATCCCTGCTCGCCGTCGCCGTCGAAAGCTCCGGGAACATCTCCCGATAGTCCTTCCGGTTGAAACGAACATGTCCCTTCCGCGCAAGGAACATCGCCATACGTTCGGGTGCATTATGCACCGGCCGTTGGTTGGCGAGCAATTCGCCCAGCGCCTCATCGATGCGCTCCATCACGTAAGCGATGAAGTTCCCGCAGTCCTCCTGGCGATCCGCATATTCCAGCGCGGCGTGGTAGGCCGGTACGGTCTTCAGGATGAAGGCCTCCACCGGCAGGAAATTGAACACAGGCCATTGGCGCATGAGCACGCGGCGCTGCCAGAGCCGCGCCATGCGGCCGTTGCCGGCGGAGAAGGGCTTGAGGTGGGCGATGCCATAGTGCAGCATGCAACTGGTGATGAGCAGGGGGGCATCGTCGTTCTCGGCGAAGTAGAGCAGCTCCTCCACCTGGCTGGCAAGGTTCTCCGCGCTGGCGGGGCGCAGGGCCTGGTGGTCGCCATAGTGTACATCCACTGGCCCGGTGCGGTAGCGGCCCGCGTCGAGGGCGAGGCCGCGCATCATCTCCGCGTGGGCGCGGCGGAAGTCCTGCGCGAGGAAGGGATCGAGTTCGGGCAGCAGGTCGTGTACGCGCTGGGTATTGGTCACCTCCAAGGAGCTGGGTGCGGGCAAGGTGCGGCTTGCTCCCACGCTTGCTCCTGCCCTTGCTCCCGCGCTTGCCCCTGCCCCTGCTCTTGTCCCCGCCCCTGCCCTTGCTCCGGCCCCTGCCCCTGGCAAAGCTTCCACCATGAGCTCCGCCATCGGCACGGGCTCCAGCGGGTTGCCCTCCACGGCCAGCGTGGCGTACACAGCACTCACTCGGTAGGCCTGTTGCAGCAGGGGGGAAGGGCGCTCCAAGTGCGCGGCCTTCACCTCGCCCAGCTTGAAGGAGATGGACGTGAGCAGATGGAGGATCCGGGAGTGGAGGGTATAGGTGATGGACAGCACGGATGATATCAAATGATAGCATCAAAGGTAGGTCGAGCGGTTGATCCAACGGATCCGGAACACCGCGATCAGGGCATGGAAGAAGAGGAGCACGGTCATTGATCGGAAGCGCTCTTTCGCACGACAGGCGCAGGCTCCAAGTGAACGAGCTGCCCAGCTTCGGGAGCGGAAAGACCTGTGGGCCGCAGCCCTGCTCAAAATTTTCCACTACCGATCGTTCGCCGATCCAGTGATCCGGCTACATTTGCGGCCCCTTTAGCCACCCTTGTGGCGTGAAGTAGTTGACCAACAGGACGAAACGCGAGCGATGCCAACCATCCAACAGCTCATCCGCAAAGGCCGCACGGCACCGACTTACAAAAGCAAGTCGGTAGCGTTGACGGAATGCCCACAGCGCCGCGGTGTATGCACGAAGGTGTACACCACCACGCCGAAGAAGCCGAACTCCGCCCTCCGGAAAGTGGCGAAGGTGCGCCTCACCAACAAGTACGAGGTGATCGCCTACATCGGTGGCGAAGGCCACAACCTGCAGGAGCACAGCATCGTGCTGGTGCGCGGCGGCAGGGTGAAGGACCTGCCTGGTGTGAAGTACCACATCGTACGGGGCGTGTTGGACACGGCGGGTGTGGAAGGCCGCGGCCAGCGCCGCAGCAAGTACGGCACGAAGAAGAAGAAGGAAGGAGCGAAGAAGTAAGGGGCAGGAGCAAGAGCAGTAGGCAGGGGCAGTAGCAGTAGGCAGGAACAAGAGCAGCGGCAGTAGGCAGCAACAAGAGCAGGAGCAGGAGGCAGGACCAAGAGCAGGACCAGAACAAGACAACCAGCCAATGCGCAAAAAGGCAGTCAAGCACACCACGCTCCCGGACCCCAAGTTCGGCGACGTGCAAGTGACCAAGTTCGTGAACAACCTGATGTACGACGGCAAGAAGAGCAAGTCGTTCGACATCTTCTATAGCGCCATCGACATCGTGAGCGAGAAGACGGGCGAAGCCGGGTTGGAGATCTTCCGCAAGGCGATCACCAATGTGACCCCGCAAGTGGAGGTGCGCAGCCGCCGGGTAGGTGGTGCGAACTTCCAGATCCCGCAGCCGGTGCGCGAAGGACGCAAAGTGAGCCTGGCGATGAAGTGGCTGATCGGCTACAGCCGCGGCCGCAACGAACGCAGCATGGCGCAGAAGCTCGCAAACGAGATCATGGCCGCCGCCAAGGAAGAAGGGGCAGCCTTCAAAAAGAAAGAAGAAGTCCACAAGATGGCCGAAGCGAACAAGGCCTTCAGCCACTTCCGCTTCTAAGCCCACCCGAGATACATGGCCCGCGACCTCAAATACACGCGCAACATCGGCATCATGGCGCACATCGATGCCGGGAAGACGACCACGTCCGAACGCATCCTGTACTACACCGGTATTGTACACAAGATCGGTGAGGTGCATGACGGTGCGGCCACGATGGACTGGATGGAGCAGGAGCAGGAGCGCGGCATCACCATCACATCCGCCGCCACCACCACCTCGTGGGATTATCGCGGGGAGCGTTACAAGATCAACCTGATCGACACACCGGGCCACGTGGATTTCACCGTGGAGGTGGAGCGCAGTCTGCGCGTGCTCGACGGTGCTGTCGCCTTGTTCTGCGCTGTGGGCGGAGTGGAGCCCCAGAGCGAAACGGTATGGCGCCAGGCCAACAAGTACAAGGTGCCCCGCTTGGGCTTCGTGAACAAGATGGACCGCAGCGGTGCGGACTTCTTCAACGTGGTAGCGCAGATCAAGGAGCGCCTTGGTGCAATGCCGGTTCCCTTGCAGGTGCCTATCGGGGCTGAAGCTGAATTCAAAGGTGTCGTCGACCTGGTGAACAACCGGGCGATGGTATGGAACGAAGCGGACCAGGGCATGACCTGGAACGAAGTGCCCATTCCGGCCGACCTGGTGGACACCGTGAAGGAGTGGCGCGACAAGTTGATCGAAGCCGTAGCCGAGAGTGACGACAAGTTGATGGAGAAGTACTTCGCCGATCCCAACAGCCTCACCGAGGCCGAGGTGATGGACGCGGTGCGCAAGAGCACCATCAACATGAGCATCACGCCGATCCTGTGTGGCAGCGCCTTCAAGAACAAGGGCGTGCAGACCATGCTCGATGCGGTGATGGCCTACCTGCCCAGTCCGATGGACGTGGAAGGCGTGACCGGCCTCGACCCTGAGAGCGGCGAAGAGATCACGCGCAAGCCGAGCGTCAACGAGCCGATGTCCTCCCTGGCCTTCAAGATCGCGACGGACCCCTTCGTTGGCCGCTTGGCCTTCTTCCGCTGCTACAGCGGCAAGGTGGACGCGGGCAGCTACGTGCAGAACATGCGCACGGGCCGCAAAGAGCGCATCAGCCGCATCTTCCAGATGCACGCCAACAAGCAGAACTCCGTTGACGTGATCGAAGCGGGCGACATCGGCGCGGCGGTCGGGTTCAAGGACATCCGCACCGGCGACACGCTGTGCGACGAGAGCAAGCAGATCATCCTGGAGAGCATGAGCTTCCCCGAGCCCGTTATCGGCATCGCGGTGGAACCCAAGACCCAGGCGGACATGGACAAGATGGGCCAGGCGCTGTACAAGCTCGCCGAAGAGGACCCGACCTTCCGTGTACATACGGACGACGAGACCGGCCAGACCGTGATCAGCGGGATGGGCGAACTGCACTTGGAGATCATCGTGGACCGCATGCGTCGCGAGTTCAAGGTGGAATGCAATCAAGGTGCACCCCAAGTGAAATACAAGGAGGCGATCACCAAGAGCGTGCAGCATCGCGAGCTTTACAAGAAGCAGACGGGTGGCCGAGGCAAGTTCGCCGACATCCACGTGCTCATCGAGCCCCAGCTCGACATGACCAAGGAAGGTCTGGAGTTCGTTGATGGTATCAAAGGCGGATCGATCCCGAAGGAATTCATTCCGGCGGTGGAGAAAGGCTTCAAGGCATCGTTGCAGAACGGTGTGCTCGCGGGCTTCCCCATCGAGCGCCTGAAAGTGACGCTGAACGATGGTTCGTTCCACAACGTGGACTCCGATGCACTGAGCTTCGAGATCTGCGCGAAGAGCGCTTTCCGTGAAGCGGTGCCCAAGTGCAAGCCCGTGCTGATGGAGCCTATCATGAAGATCGAGGTCATCACGCCCGAAGAGAACATGGGCGACATCGTAGGCGACCTGAACCGTCGTCGCGGCCAGATCCAAGGCATGGAGGACCGTGCCGGTGCGAAAGCTATCAAGGGCACAGTGCCCTTGAGCGAGATGTTCGGTTACGTTACGTCCCTTCGCACCATGAGCTCTGGCCGCGCCAGCAGCACCATGGAATTCAGTCATTACGAGCAAGCCCCTAACAACATCACCGAAGCGGTTCTCGCCAAGGTGAAAGGAAAAGTCCCAGCCAAAGCATAGCCCCGATGAACCAAAAGATCAGGATCAAGCTGCGGTCTTACGATCACAACCTCGTCGACAAGAGCGCCGAGAAGATCGTGAAGACGGTGAAGAGCACGGGCGCTGTCGTGAGCGGACCGATCCCTTTGCCCACGCACAAGCGCATTTTCACGGTGCTTCGCTCACCCCACGTGAACAAGAAAGCCCGGGAGCAGTTCCAGTTGTGCAGCTACAAGCGCCTGATGGACATCTACAGCTCGAGCAGCAAGACGATCGATGCGCTGATGAAACTGGAACTCCCCAGCGGCGTGGATGTGGAGATCAAAGTCTGACGGATAGTAGGGGCGACGTTCACGTCGCCACGATGACGAAAAGAAAAAGGCAACCAAAGAAAGGGCAGCGACAAGTAAGGGCGATGGTAACGTCGCCCCAACAACGAAAGAGCCATGAGCGGATTGATCGGAAAAAAGATCGGGATGACCAGCATTTTCGATGCGGAAGGCGGCCTCGTGGGCTGCACCGTGATCGAGGCCGGCCCCAATGTGGTGACCCACGTGAAGACGAAGGACACGGACGGTTACGACGCGGTGCAGCTCGCCTTCGGTGAGCGCCGCGAGAAGAACACGCCCGCCGCGTTGAAAGGACACTTCAAGAAAGCGAACACCACTCCGAAGGTGAAGGCGCACGAGTTCAAGGAATTCGAGGAGCAGTTCAAGCTCGGCGATACGGTGGACGCGACCATCTTCGAGGAAGGCAGCTTCGTGACCGTTACCAGCACCAGCAAAGGCAAAGGTTTCCAGGGTGTGGTGAAGCGCCATGGGTTCAGCGGTGTTGGCGAGGCGACGCACGGCCAGCACGACCGTAACCGCGCACCGGGTTCACTGGGCGGAAGCTCATATCCTGCGCGCGTGTTCAAAGGCATGCGCATGGCAGGCCGGATGGGCGGCGACAAGATCACCACCGAGAACCTGAAGGTGGTGAAGATCGACAAGGAGAAGAACCTCATGCTGGTGCGCGGATCGGTACCCGGTCCGAAAGGCAGCTACGTGATCATCTGGAAGTAGAGTGGTAAGGGCGACGTTCATGTCGTCCATCAACAGAGACCCAATGGAACTCGATATCCACAGCACGGACGGAAAGTCCACCGGCAAGAAGGCCAAGCTCAACGACGCGGTGTTCGCGATGGAGACGCCGAACGATCACGCCATCTGGCTTGACGTGAAGCAGCACCTCGCGAACAAACGCCAAGGGACATCCAAGACCTTGGAAAAGAGCGAAGTGAGCGGCAGCACCAAGAAGCTGCACCGCCAGAAGGGTACGGGCGGAGCACGCAAAGGCTCCATCAAGAGTCCGCTCTTCAAGGGTGGTGCGCGCGTGTTCGGCCCGAAGCCTCGCGACTATGAGTTCAAACTGAACAAGAAGGTGAAGGACCTGGCCCGCCGCAGCGCACTCACTTACAAGGCGAAGGACGGCGCGATCCACGTGCTCGACGCGTTGAAGATGACCGCCGCGAAGACGAAGGATTTCGCGAGCCTCCTGAAAGCCTTCGAGCTCACGGACCGCAAAGCGTTGCTGGTGCTCGCCGCGAAAGACGACAAGGTGCTGCTCAGCTCGCGCAACATCCAGCGGGCACGCGTAGTGGTCGCCAGTGACCTGAGCACGTACGACATCATGAACGCCAACCGCCTGCTGATCGTGAAGGACGCGATCGCACCGCTGGAAGCCACCCTTACCAAGTAAGCCATGAGCATCCTCATCCGACCCATCGTTACCGAGAAGATGACCGCCCAGAGCGAGAAGGAAGGGCGTTACGGCTTCGTCGTGGACAAGAAGAGCAACAAGGTGCAGATCAAGCAGGCCGTTGAAAAGGAATACAGCGTGACGGTGACCGGCGTGCGCACCATGATCGTGCCGGGCAAGGACAAAACGCGCTACACCAAGCGCAACATCCTGCAAGGCAGCACCGGTAGCTGGAAGAAAGCCATCGTAACGCTGAAAGCCGGCGAGAACATCGACCTCTACAGCGCCATCTGATCCTCGAACGACCAAGAGCCATGGGCATTCGCAAACTCAACCCCGTCACCCCCGGCACCCGCCACAAGGTGATCACCGATTTCGAGGGTATCACCACCAATATCCCGGAGCCGAGCCTGACCACGGGCCGCAACAAGAGCGGCGGCCGGAACCACACGGGGAAGATGACCATGCGCTACATCGGCGGTGGTCACAAGCAGCGCTATCGCGACATCGATATGAAGCGCGACAAGCATGGCATTCCCGGCACGGTGAAGACCATCGAGTACGATCCGAACCGCAGCGCCCGCATCGCCTTGGTACACTACCCTGATGGTGAGAAGCGCTACATCCTGGCACCGGCCGGCCTGAAGGTGGACCAAGTGATCCAGAGCGGCAAAGGCATCGCGCCCGAAGTGGGCAATGCGCTTCCGCTGGGCGAGATCCCCTTGGGCACGCTCGTACACAATGTGGAACTGCAACCCGGCAAGGGCGGCAGTTTCGTTCGCAGCGCCGGAACGTTCGCGCAGTTGAGCGCGCGTGAAGGACGCTACGTGACCTTGAAAATGCCGAGCGGCGAACTGCGCATGGTGCTCACCACCTGCATGGCGACCGTTGGGTCCGTAGGCAACGCCGAGCACATGCTGCAGAAGAGCGGCAAGGCCGGTCGCAGCCGCTGGCAGGGCCGTCGTCCCCGCACACGTGCGGTGGTGATGAACCCCGTTGATCACCCGATGGGTGGTGGCGAAGGCCGCGCGTCCGGTGGACATCCACGCAGCCGCAAAGGCCTGCTCGCGAAAGGCAAGAAGACACGTCATCCGAAAACGCGCAGCAACCGCTTCATCCTCCAGCGCGCCAACGACAAGAAGAACGCATAAGCACTGGACGATGCGTGCATCGCCCTAACCGAAAGAACCAATGAGCCGTTCCCTCAAGAAACCACCGTTCATCCACTACAAGCTCGCGAAGCGGGTGGAGGACATGCAGAAGTCCGGCAAGAAGTCGGTGCTCAAGACATGGTCGCGCGCCAGCACGATCGCACCGGAGTTCGTGGGCCTGACGTTCGCTGTACACAACGGCAACAAGTTCATTCCTGTGTACGTGACGGAGAACATGGTGGGCCACAAGCTCGGCGAGTTCTCTCCCACGCGCACCTTCCGCAGCCACTCGGGTAACAACAAAGCCGCCTAACAATGGGATCGCGTAAGAAGATCAGCGCGGACAAGCGCAAGGAGGCCATGAAAAGCGTGGCGATCGCCAAGCTCGTCAGCGTACCCACCAGCCCGCGCAAAATGCGCCAGAGCGCGGACACGATCCGTGGCCTGGAAGTAGAAAAGGCGCTGGGTATCCTGCGCTTCAGCACGCGCCATGCGAGCAAGCCGCTGGAGAAGTTGCTCATGAGCGCCATTGCCAACTGGGAGACCAAGAACGAAGGACAGAAAGCCGGTGATACCAAGCTGGTGGTGAAGACCATCCAGGTGGACGAGAGCACCAGCCTCAAGCGCATGCTCCCCGCTCCGCAGGGCCGCGCCTACCGCATGCGCAAACGCAGCAATCACGTGAAGCTCGTCGTGGATCGTGCACCAAACGAAGTAGCTGAAAAAGCATAATGGGACAGAAAGCACATCCGACCGGACAGCGTCTGGGCTTCATCAAGGGCTGGGACAGCAATTGGTATGGCGGTAACAACTACGCCGACAAATTGGTGGAGGACGAGAAGATCCGCCAATACCTGATGGCGCGCTTGAAGAAAGCGAGCGTGGCCAAGATCGTTATCGAGCGCACCTTGAAACTGGTGACCGTCACCATCAATACCGCACGCCCCGGTGTGATCATCGGCAAAGGCGGAGCGGAAGTGGACAAGCTGCGCGAGGAGTTGAAGAAGTTCACCGGCAAGGATTGCCAGATCAACATCTTCGAGATCAAGCGTCCCGAACTCGACGCACGCTTGGTGGCCGACAGTATCGCCCGCCAGCTCGAAGGCCGCATAAGCTTCCGTCGCGCCATGAAAATGAGCGTGGCCAGTACCATGCGCATGGGTGCCGAAGGCATCAAGGTGCGCGTGAGCGGCCGACTGAACGGGGCGGAGATCGCCCGTACCGAGAACTACCGCGAGGGACGCGTGCCATTGCACACCCTGCGCGCTGATATCGATTTCGCCATCACCGAAGCGCACACCAAGATGGGCCGCATCGGTGTGAAGTGCTGGATCTGCCGCGGTGAAGTGTTCGGCAAGCGTGACCTGAGCCCGAACGTGGGCCAAGCGAAAGGAGGTCCTGGTGGCCCGCGCATGGGCGGCAGTGATCGTCCGGAGCGCCGTGGAGGAGAACGTCGTGGACCCGGTGGTGATCGCGGTGGCGAGCGTCGTGGTCCAGGTGGTGGAGGTGGAGGGGACCGTCGTGGTGGTCCCGGTGGTGATCGTCGTGGTCCAGGAGGTGGAGGTGGAGGAGATCGTCGCGGCCCGGCAGGTGGTCGTGGCGGAAATAACCGTAACAGCTAAGAGTGATGTTGCAACCCAAGCGCAGCAAGCGCCGCAATATGCACAAGGGCCGCATGAAAGGCGAAGCCCAGCGCGGACACCGCGTAGCCCTCGGATCCTTCGGCCTGAAGGCCTTGGAGAGCGTATGGCTCACCGGTCGTCAGATCGAAGCGGCCCGTGTGGCCCTCACGCGGCACATGAAACGCCAAGGCCAGGTGTGGATCAAGGTGTTCCCGGACAAACCGGTGACCAGCAAGCCAGCTGAAGTGCGGATGGGAAAGGGCAAAGGTGCCTTGGACCACTGGGTGGCGGTGGTGCATGCAGGCCGCATCATTTTCGAGGCCGATGGTGTACCCAGTGCAACAGCCCGCGAAGCATTCCGTTTGGCGGCCGCGAAGCTGCCGATCATGACCAAGTTCGTGCAACGCGAAGACTACGACGGCGAATAAGAGCACGCGATGAAACAGAGATCAACCGATATCAAGGAACTCACGCTGGTGGAGCTGCAGGACAAACTGCAGGACTCACGCGGCACGCTGAACAAGCTCCGCTTCAACCATGCGGTGAGCCCTATCGATAGCCCGATGCAACTGCGCTCCAAGAAGAAGGAGGTGGCCCGCATCCTTACTGAACTGCGCAAGCGCGAGCTCGCCAACACCGCCAAGAAATGAGCACCGAGACGACGACCCTGGATCGGAACTTGCGCAAAGAGCGCGTAGGCATCGTTACCAGCGACAAGATGAGCAAGAGCATCACCGTGGTGGTCGAGCGCCAAGTGAAGCACCCGAAGTACGGCAAGTTCGTGAAGCGCTCCAGCAAGTTCATGGCGCATGACGAGAAAGGAGAGGCGCATATCGGGGATACGGTCCGTATCTCTGAAACACGCCCGATGAGCAAATTGAAACGGTGGCGCCTTGTTGAAATAGTGGAGCGCGCCAAGTAATACGGAACACCGAGAAGAGCCATGATCCAACAGGAATCACGACTGAACGTCGCCGACAACAGCGGAGCCCGCGAAGTGCTGGTGATCCGGGTGCTGGGCGGCACCAAGCGCCGGTACGCGCGCATCGGTGACACCGTGGTGGTGACCATCAAGGACGCCATGCCCAACGCGGGCGCCAAGAAAGGCACCGTGAGCAAGGCCGTGGTGGTGCGCACCCGCAAGGAGACGCGCCGCAAGGACGGCAGCTACATCCGTTTCGACGACAACGCCGTGGTGTTGCTCGATGCGGTCGGCGAAATGCGGGGTACCCGCATTTTCGGACCGGTGGCCAAGGAGCTCCGCGAAAAGAAGTTCATGAAGATCATCTCCCTCGCCCCAGAGGTCCTATAGACACCAAGGAAAGGGCGATGCATGCATCGCCCCAACAAGATGCAACAGAAGCTACATATCAAGAAAGGCGACATGGTGAAAGTGCTGGCCGGTGAGGACCGCGGCAAGCAGGGCCGTGTCATCGAGGTTGACCGCAAGCGCACCCGTGCGCTGGTGGAAGGTCTCAACCTGAACAAGAAGCACAGCAAGCCCACCACGGCCACCCCACAGGGTGGTATCATCGATAAGGAAGGCCCGATCCACATCAGCAACCTGATGCTGATCGATGCGAAGACCGGCGAACCCGGCCGCGTAGGACGCAAGGTGGCCAAGGACGGCACCATCGAGCGCTACGTGAAAGCGAAGGCTACCAAGAAAACGGCGAAGAAGTGATGAGCACCTACAGCCCCCGCCTCAAAGCCACCTACAAGGAGACGGTCGTTCCGGCCCTCCTCAAGGAGTTCAAATACAAGAGCTCCATGCAGGTGCCGCGTCTCGTGAAGATCGCCGTGAACCAGGGTCTTGGCAGCGCCGTTGGCGACAAGAAGATCGTGGAGAACGCGATGAACGAGATGACGATGATCACCGGCCAGAAAGCGGTGCAGACCATTTCCAAGAAGGACATCAGCAACTTCAAGTTGCGCAAAGGCATGCCCATCGGCGCGCGCGTGACCTTGCGTGGTGACAAGATGTACGACTTCCTCGACCGCCTCATCGCGGTCGCTCTTCCCCGCACACGTGACTTCCGCGGTGTGAAAGCTTCGGGTTTCGACGGTCGCGGCAACTTCACCTTCGGCGTGAAGGAGCAGATCATCTTCCCGGAGATCGACATCGACAAGACCCCGAAGATCCAGGGCATGGACATCACGGTGGTGACCACGGCCCGCACGGACGAGGAAGCGAAAGCATTGCTGGCAGCGTTCGGATTCCCCTTCACAAAATGACGTACGGGCGATGCACGCATCGCCCCAACAAGAAAGACCATGGCAAAAGAATCGATGAAGGCCCGCGAGCGTAAGCGCGCCAAGATGGTGGAGAAGTACGCCGCCAAACGTGCGAAGCTGAAAGCCGCTGGTGACTGGGTGGGCTTGCAGAAGCTGCCCGCGAACAGCAGCTATGTGCGCAAGCACAACCGCTGCCAGCTCACCGGCCGTCCGAGGGGCTACATCCGCCTGTTCGGCATCAGCCGGAACGTGTTCCGTAACATGGCTCTGGAAGGAAAGATCCCCGGCGTAACGAAGAGCAGCTGGTAAAAAACGCAAGGGCGATGCATGCATCGCCCCAACAAGAAAAAGACCATGACCACCGATCCCATCGCTGACTACCTCACCCGCCTGCGCAACGCCATCATGGCGCACAAGAAAGTGGTGGAGGTACCCGCCAGCGGCCTGAAGAAGGACATCACGCGCATCCTCTACGACAAGGGTTATATCCTGTCCTGGAAACTGGAGGACGACGGCAAACAGGGGCTGATCAAGATCGCCCTGAAATACGATCGTACGAGCCGTGCGAGCGCGATCAGGGAACTGACCCGCATCAGCTCACCGGGCCTGCGGCAATACACCGACAGCACGAAACTGCCGCGCGTCCTCAACGGCCTGGGCGTGGCCATCATCAGCACCAGCAAAGGTGTGATCACGGACAAGGAGGCGCGCACCCTCGGTGTGGGCGGCGAAGTGATCTGCTACGTGAGCTAAACCGGACGAACATGAGCCGCATCGGAAAAGCACCCATCCCTGTACCCAAAGGCGTACAGATCAACATCAGCGACAAGAACGTGGTGACCGTGAAGGGCCCGAAAGGCACCCTTATGCAGACCATGGATCCCGCCATCAAGGTGAAGGAGGCGGAAGGTGAACTCATCTTCGAACGCCCTACCGACCTGAAGCACCACAAAAGCATGCACGGCCTTTACCGTGCCCTCGTTGCCAACATGGTGCATGGCGTGACGGAAGGCTTCAAGATCTCCCAAGAACTGGTGGGTGTCGGCTATCGCGCCACCGCGAAAGGCCAGCAGCTATCCTTGTCGTTGGGCTACTCGCACAACATCGCCTTCGAACTTCCAGCGGAGATCAAGGTGACCGCCGTGCAGGAGAAAGGAAAGAACCCCATCATCACCTTGGAGAGCGCGGACAAACAGCTCATCGGAGCGGTGGCCGCGAAGATCCGTGGACTGCGCAAGCCTGAGCCGTACAAAGGCAAGGGTGTCCGTTTCGTAGGTGAGAACGTACGCCGCAAGGCAGGTAAAGCAGCAGGCAAGTAAAAAAACGCAAGGGCGATGCGTGCATCGCCCCAACAACATGTCGAACAAGAGCAAACTGCAACGACGCACGAGGATCAGGGTCGCCATCCGGCTCCGGGTGCGTGGCAATGCGGAGCGTCCGCGCCTTTCAGTGTATCGCAGCAACGCGGACATCTACGCGCAAGTGATCGATGATGAGCAGGGCCGCACGCTCGTGAGCGTAGGCAGCTTGAAGGACAAGAAGGCGCATGACGCCAGCGGTGTCGAGCAAGCCAAGCTCGTAGGCAAGGCGCTCGCCGAGAAAGCGAAAGCAGCCGGTATTGAAAAAGTCGTATTCGACCGCAATGGTTACCTGTACCATGGACGTGTGAAGGCATTGGCCGACGCCGCACGTGAAGCCGGTCTCAACTTCTGATCCACAACGGAACATGTCTGAAGCAAGGAACAACAAGGTCAAGAGCAGCGAACTCGAGCTGAAGGACAAGCTCGTGGCGCTGAACCGCGTGACCAAGGTTACCAAGGGCGGACGCACGTTCACCTTCGCCGCCATCGTGGTGGTGGGCAACGGCAACGGTGTCGTAGGCCATGGTTTGGGCAAAGCGAAAGAGGTGCAGGAGGCCATCGCCAAAGGCATCGATGACGCGAAGAAGAACCTGGTGAAAGTGCCCGTGCGCAAAGGCACCATACCGCACAAGCAGGAAGGCAAGTTCGCCGGCGCGCAAGTGCTGTTGAAGCCGGCCGCGCACGGTACGGGTGTTATCGCCGGTGGTGCGATGCGCGCGGTGCTCGAGAGCGCCGGTGTCACCGACGTGCTCGCCAAGAGCAAGGGCAGCAGCAACCCCCACAACGTGGTGAAGGCCACGATCGAAGCATTGAGCAATATGCGCGATGCATCAACGGTCGCAGCGCATCGCGGGGTGGACCTCCAACGAGTATTCAACGGATAACCCGCATCGGTCATGAGCAGGATCAGCATCACCCAAACGCGTAGTTTCATCAAGTGCCCGAAGCGCCAGAAGGACACCCTGAGGGCGCTCGGTCTGGGCCGGATCGGCAAGACGAACGAAATGGAAGGCACGCCCCAAGTGCGCGGCATGGTGGCCAAAGTGGCGCACCTGATACGAGTGAAAGAGGCCTGATAGTGCAGTGGCGAGGCATGCCTCGCCCATCAAACGAACGAACCATGGACCTGACCAATCTGAAGCCCGCCAAAGGGGCCACCAAAACGAACAAGCGCCTCGGCCGCGGCCAAGGCAGCGGCAAAGGAGGTACCGCTGGCAAAGGCCATAAGGGCCAGAAAGCCGACACGGGCTACAACCGCCGTCGAGGGTTCGAAGGTGGCCAGACCCCACTGGTGCGGCGTGTACCGAAGTTCGGCTTCACCAACCCCACGCGCGTGGAGTACAAGGGCATCAACCTCGATGCCATCCAAGCGCTGGCCGACAAGAAGAAACTGACCGTGATCGACATCGATGCGATGCGCGTGAACGGGTTGATCGCCAAGAACGACCTGGTGAAGATCCTGGGCCGTGGTGAGCTGAAAGGCGCGCTCGAAGTGAAAGCGAACGCGTTCAGTGCAACGGCCAAGGCGGCTATTGAAGCGAAGGGAGGCAAAGTGGAGATCGTGAACCGCTGATCATGAAGAACCTGATCGACATGGTAAAGAACATCTGGCGCATCGAGGAGCTGCGCAAGCGGATCCTCCTCACGCTGGGGCTGCTGCTGGTGTACCGCATCGGCAGC
>JANMKC010000314.1:0-10758 GCA_031371785.1 Flavobacteriales bacterium
CCGTCGGTCTCTTCCTCGATGGTGAAGGGCGGCGTCTTCGCGCCGTTCAGCACTTTCAGTTCCAAGCAGAAGATCTCGACCTCGCCCGTGGGCATGTTCGCGTTCTTGCTCTGGCGCTCCACCACCTTTCCCGTCACCTGCACCACGAACTCACGGCCCAGTGAGCGCGCCGTTTCGCGGAGCGTGGCATCGCTGTCAGCGTTGAAGGTGAGTTGCGTGATGCCGTAGCGGTCGCGCAGATCCACGAAGGTCATGCCGCCGAGATCGCGTGTGCGCTGCACCCAACCGGCGAGGGTCACGGTGTTTCCAGCGTCGGAGAGGCGGAGTTCGCCACAGGTGTGGGTGCGGTGCATGGTGGGAGCGTGGTGCGGAGATAGTCGTTTGTTAAGCACCGGGGTCTTTGCGATGCCGTATCAAACCATGAAAGGCGCTGAAAAACAGGAGGGTGTAGTTGTAGGGGTTTGATATTTCAAAGGATAGTTTGTTAGAGCATGCGATCATTCTATCAAACCCCTACTAGCCAAACAGCCGAGGGTCCACGGGCACCGCCGTTCCGGATCCTGCCTTCACGGGACAGCCTCTGAATGAGGTTGTGGACCTTGTTCTTCTTCTGTTCCATGGTCAATATGCCGGGAAGCATGGGGGTGATGAGGTCATCGATCCGTTTTCGCGTAGCACCCTGTGGACTCTCGTGGACGAGCAGCATGATGAACTCCACGTAGCGTTCATCTTCCAGACCACGGCTCCGAACATAACTGACCTCATTTCCTGTGGCTCGAGCGATCTCACCCGATACGAACAAGTTCGGATAGCGGCCTTCCACCAACCCTTCGGCCTTCAGGAGCTGGTGTTCGCTCCTCTGGATCCTGCGATGGCGCTGCACCCGATCGAGAAGGATCACGTGGTCGAGTGTCAGATCGGTGCGTTCGAGCAGCATTCGGGCATAGGCTTCATCCAAGGTTTTCCCTTCCAAACGCATCTTCACCTTGCTTGGGTCCGTCAGGTCAAAATCAGGCATCGCGAAGGAACGTTCCTTTTGTTTGAGGAACATGCGCCTGATCCCTCCACCCTGCGTGTCGATCATGTTCAGGTTCACCATCGCTTGGGCAAGGAACCTGTTGCGATAGTAAGAGGGTGGTGTATCGTGCTGGATCACTTCCTGTACGCTTCCGGGGATGAAGCTTCCCGCATTCTCGAAACGCAAACTGCTTTCCTTTTCGATCACTTGTATGCGTTCCCGAAGACCATGGTCCTGATGAGCGATACAGTTGTGCAGCGCTTCGTGGAGAACCCAATTGTCGTATTGGTCGAACTCTTTCGGGAATAGCGTGCCGCTTGGAAGAATGCGCACTTTGAGGTTCCGGATCTTCGCCAGTACCCGATCGACCTCCAGAATGAACGGTGGACCGAAGTGGCCATAATCGAGATCCTCGTTCCGATCGTTCTTGAGGAACCAAGTGATCTGCGCCACTGCCGGGGCGAGCAAGGAACTTGACTCTGGTTTGCCAAGCAATAGGAGCGCGGTGTTCGTGATGGTGCCTTGGATGGTGACCTTCGCCTTATCGAGAAACACCCGGTTGCTCCAGTCATCCAAGTGATCCGCTTGGGTCGGATGTTTCATCCTGAACTGCTCGCGCGCTTTGATCAATGCAAGATCGTCGAGATCCTGATGAGTTGCGCCCGCACACACCTTGGCCGACCAATCTTCAGTGCTGTTCCAGATGGAACGGGCGATGCGATCATGGTCCTTCAGATTCGTTGTACTGCTCCCGATCCTGATGTATGCCTGGCCTTTGAACCCAACAGGATGCCCAGCCGCTGCGGCGATGCGGAAGAGTTCCAAGCGCTCTCCTGAGTATGGTATGGAAAATTGGTCGATCCCTGGATCCGGGAGTATCATTTTCGAGAGCCAAAGCATCAATGCTTGACCACCGACCTTCGCGGTACCTGGTCGGAAGGAAGTGCCAACGATCTTGTGATCGTCATTCCGCACGCCGAATACTACATAGCCGAACGGCTGATGCGCGACGCACGCAGCATTCGCGACACCGGAGAGATTCTCTCCGAGCTTGATCGGGTCCGAGTAGTCCACCTTGAACTCGAACCAGTCTTTCTCGGAAACATGGGTCCGGAGATGGTCGATCAGTAATATGAGCTGCTCTTCAGTCACGTGATCTGCGACTCTTGGAGGTTCTCGATGGTCATGCCGCCGAGATCGCGCGTGCGCTGCACCCATCCCGCGAGGGTCACGGTGTTTCCAGTGTCGGAGAGGCGGAGTTCGCCACAGGTGTGGGTGCGGTGCATGCAATAAGTGAAGGGCGGCGAAGTTACTTTCGGCGGAAACGAGCCAAGCGATCATGTTCGGATCATCGATGCGCGCAACATGTGTACTGGTAAGTGCGCTTCTTGCCGCGTATTGTTTTGCCCAGAGCAACCCCGATACACGTTCCGAAGCAATGGGCGATGGCGATGTGGCCATGCCCGGCGACACGCGCAACATGTCATATAGCCCCGCATCGCTCATCGAGTTGAACGGCATTGAGGGCTATTGCCGGATCTCGTCGAGTGACTACTTTGTTACGCACACCGACTATGCGCATGCGGCACTCGCTTACCGCTTGAGCGAGCGCCTCGCGATCGGTATGCACTATGACCGCACGGAATACAGATACGACCCCGCGCTGACCTTTGGCGACCTGATCGATCCGGCGCGCGGGTTCGTTTACGATACGAGCGTGCCTGTCCACTATTCGAACCCGGCAATAGGTGGGTCGCTGGCGTATACGTTGTTCCGCGGCTTCTCGGTCGGTGCCTGCTTGGAGAACATTCCGGTGGGCGTGGTGCGGAGCAATGTGCTGTTCGGCAATGCCGGGTTGTTCAATGTGTTCCATTTCAAACAGGCGGGCACTTGGCGGCATTCCGCCCGTGCCGCGTTCTCGCTGCAGAACGTGACTTCCGCTTTCGTTGATCAGACGTACACCAGCCGCAACCACACTTCCCATTTCCGCTATGTGTTCCCGGTGGTATCAAGGCTTGGAGCTTCATACACCATCGCATTGCTCAGGAGTTGGCTGAACGACAGCTTGCCATCGTTGACGTTCACCGCGCACGTTCAGTACGATGATGATCTCAACGGCAAGTACGGCACGGCTTTCCGCTTCGGCGGGGAACTTGAAGTGCTACGTGTGCTTGCATTGCGCTGCGGTTGGTACAGTGTATCGCTGAGCGACCTCGGCCTGCCGCAAATTGCCAAGAGCGAGCTCACGGCTTTCACATACGGGCTTGGATTGAGACTTCCACTTTCGTTGCTCACCAAGGGCAAGTTGCCGCTTGATGTCTCTCTGGATTACACGTCGTTGCCGTATCCGACCACCTCCACGAATACCATCGACGCATTCACGCACGAGCCGCTGCGCAACTTCAATTCATGCGGCATCCGCCTGAACTACGCCCTGGACCGCATCTTCAGGCCGAGGCTGAAAACTTCGTGATCGGTCATCGCGGGAAGAAGGGAAGCCGACCTCTTCCCCCGCCTGCTATATTCGTCGCATGTCCCGCCTGCCCGGCATCGCTTTCCTCGCGGTCTTCGCCTACGCGCTCAGCGGTGTGTACCCGGTGCAGTGGGCGCTGCGCGAACTGGCTCGCGAAGACATGAAGGCGTTCATTCAAGCGGGCGGGGCGAGCGAAGGCGTCGTTGCCGAGATCTCGTTCGCGCTGGTACAAGGCGAAGTCGCCGATCCGCGCTTCACTTGGCAGGAGCAGGACGAGTTCAGCTTCTGTGGCGCGATGTACGATGTGGTGGGTCGCGAAGTGAAGAACAGCACGATCATCTTCCATTGCATCAGCGATCAACGGGAGACGGAAGTGGTTTCCGGATCGACCGCGATCGCGCAGGCTTCCGACAACGATCGTTCGATACAAGGCCATGGGCATGCGATGATCAAGTCCATCAGCGAACGCTACGTGAAGGACGAACTTCTCAACGTGCGTGTGATCCCGGTCGCGTCCGTGTTCGCATGGCGCGTGCGCTGCGAAAACCCCGATCCGGGTTTCGCCTCCTCCTTCACGCCACCGCCAAGAGGCTGATCCGCTCGCATCGCGCGATCGGTAGCGTGTCCCATGAGGACGCGCTTCCCTTTTCCGTTCCGCATTGTTCATCGTGATCGCACGTGCGACCGCCTTGGCGTGCTGAACAGCTTGTGAAGAAGGAACCTCATGAAAGAAAGAACCCTATGAAGTCCGCAAGAACCACGATCGCCGCACTGCTCATCCTGAGCGCTCAATGGGCGCTCGCACAGAACAGCATCAACGGAAAGATCACCGACAAAGCGAGCGGCTATCCGCTCGGCAACGCTTCGGTCTACATCCCCGACTTGAAACTCGGCGCTGCCGCGAAGGATGATGGCACATACGAAATGAAGAACATTCCCGCAGGCACCTACCTGTTGGAGGTGAGCTTTCTCAGCTACACTTCACAGTACAAGGAATTCACGACGAGCGGCGAGCAGACGTTCGATTTCGCTCTTGAAGCATCGAGCATTGACGTGCAGGAGGTAGTGGTCACAGGCGTATCGTCCGCCACCGAACGCCAGAGCGATCCAGTTCCGGTGAGCGTGCTCGGCCAAAAAGAACTGTTGCAGAACAGCGCATCGAACCTCATCGATGCGATCACTATCGCTCCGGGAGTCTCAGCGATCACCGATGGCCCAACGATCTCAAAACCCATTGTGCGCGGCCTCGGATACAACCGCGTGGTGGTGATGAACGACGGTGTGCGCCAGGAAGGCAACCAGTGGGGCGATGAGTTCGGGATCGAAGTGGATGAGTACACCGTACACAAGGTGGAGATCCTGAAAGGCCCGGCCAGCCTGAGCTACGGCTCCGATGCCATGGCAGGCGTCATCAACTTCATCGATGCGCCGACGCGGCCCGAAGGACGCATCAGCGGCAACGTGCTGGCGAACTACCAGACCAACAACGGCCTTCTCGCGGAGTCGTTCAACATCGGCGGCAACCAGAAGGGCTTCACATGGGATCTGCGCTACACCAACAAGATGGCGCACGCCTATAAGAACAAGTACGATGGATACGTGTGGAATTCCGCTTATGGCGAAAGCGATCTGAAGGCGGTGCTCGGCCTCAACAGGAAGTGGGGCTGGTCACGCTTGACGTTGAGCTACTTCGACCTGAAGCTCGGCATTGTGGAAGGCGCGCGCGATAGTGCGACCGGAAAATTCACGCAGAACGTCCTGATCGATGGCGAAGGCGGAGCGGACATCGCGCCAGCGAGCAAATACACCGATCATAATTTCTACACGACGATCCACCAGCTCGTGCGCCACTACAAAGCGGTATGGGACAACAGCTTTGCGCTCGGCAGCGGGCGCCTCGGTGTGCGGTTGGGATCGCAGCAGAGCTTCCGCCAAGAGGCGAACGACATCACGCTCGGCGATGTCTACAACAACTTCTTCTACCTGCGAACGCTGAACTACGACGCGCGCTACATCTTCCCGGAGAAGAACCATTTTGAAATGTCCGTCGGCATGAACGGCATGCAACAGAAGTCGGAGGATCGCGGCACCGTGTTCCTGATCCCCGAATACTCCTTGTTCGACGCGGGTCTCTTCGCCATCGGGAAGAAGACGAGCGGAAAGCTCACTGTCAGCGGTGGACTGCGTTACGATGTGCGCACGCTGAAAGCGAATGATCTTTACGTGGATTCCTCAGGCGTGCGGATAGCTTCGCGCGAAGCGAATTCGGTAGCTGAGTTCACCGCCTACACGAGCAACTTCTCCGGACTGTCCGGCAGCATCGGCGCGAGCTACGACATCAACGAGCATGTGTACGTGAAAGCGAACATCGCGCGCGGCTATCGCGCACCTACCGCCGCTGAAAGTGGCGCGAACGGGATCCACGACGGCACACCGTTCTACGAGATCGGCGATCACGAATTGAACGCCGAGAGCAGCTTGCAATTCGATGGCACCTTCGGCATGAAAAGCAAGGACGTGACTGCTGAACTGAACGGCTTCGTGAACAACATCAACGACTACATCTTCGTGGAGAAGTTGCACAGCATGCTGGGTGGCGATTCGATGCAGACCGATGTGGCGGCCAGCCTCACCGCAGGCCCGGCCTACAAATACCGCCAAGGTGATGCGACACTTTCAGGTGGTGAACTCGTGCTTGATATCCACCCGAGCGCAGTGAAGTGGCTGCACTTCGACAACAGCTTCTCCATGGTGAACGCCGTGCAGAAGAACCAACCGGATCCCACGAAGTACCTGCCGTACACACCGCCCTACAAGTTGAGGAGCGAACTGAAATTCATGCTCACAAAGAACGAGGTGTTCAGGAACGCCTACATCAAGGTGGGCATGGACTACTACTTCCAGCAGGACAAGATCCACTACAAGTACGGCGATGAGACAGTGACGCCAGGTTATACGTTGATCAACGCGGGGATCGGCAGCGACATCCGCTCGAAGAAGCGCACGATATGCTCGCTCTACATCTACGCGAGCAATATCGCGGACGAAGCGTACCAGAGCAACATGAGCCGGTTGAAATACGGCGATACCAATAACACCACAGGCCGCATCGGTGTGTTCAACATGGGGCGCAACATCAGCTTCAAGTTGGTGATCCCGTTCGATATGAAGAAGTGAGTGATCGCGATGCGTGTTGGGAAGGGTTGTCTTCGGGCAGCCCTTTCTCTTTAGGTCAGCGGATCGTACTCCACCTTCGCGCCACCAAACCCGAACGACGATGTCCGCCCCGATTAACTCCCCCTTCACCCGCTTCGCGAAGAAGACCTCCACCTACACCGGCAAACCGGCGACCTTCATCATCGCCGTGCTCGTGATCGTGGTCTGGGCATGTACCGGTCCGCTGTTCGGCTACAGTGACACGTGGCAGCTGGTGATCAACACCGGCACCACCATCATCACCTTCCTCATGGTGTTCCTGATCCAGAACACGCAGAACCGCGATACGGAAGCGCTGCAGATCAAACTCGATGAACTGATCCGAGCAATGGACCAGGCGAACAACTCGCTGCTCGATCTGGAGGAGATGGACGACAAGGAACTCGATCGCATCCGCGAAGAGTACGCGGTGCTGGCGCGAAAGGAACGGGAAATCCGGGACAAGAAGGGAGCAGCTTAAAGCGTCCCCATCGCCTCCTGCTCCCGTTCGATCGACTCGAACAGCGCTTTGAAGTTGCCTACCGAAAGATCGGGACGAAGACCCTTGCCGAAACTCTTCGCGCCTCCCGAAAGATCGGGACGAAGCTTCATATGTCCCGCCTCAGCGGGGACGCTTGCGCTGGATGATCCCGAAGAACATCGTGGGGCGATCCTCCGCTATGGTGAAGAGCCAGACGCGACGCTATTACCGCAGCGCGCGGTCCACAGCGTTCAGATCGAACTTCTCCGGGTCGAACGCACCACCAAGCCATGTACGGATCTCCTTCTTGCGCTGTGGACTTCCAGACCGCAGTCCTTCGAGCAACTCCGCATAGCCCCAAACACCCCCGCAATCCTCCGGCGGGCATGCTCCTGATCCCGCTGTGCAACAAGGCAACTTCAAGCCTTGGGCCTTGGCTGGTGGAAGCGCCTTCGCCTTGATATCGTGCATCCAATCATCGCCGAAGTCATACCAGTAGGTGAATCGCCCCTTGCATTCTGGCAAAAGCTCGAACAGCCGGACATCGTCCTCCATGATCAGTTCCTCCTCGGCGAAGAAGTCATCTTCCGGTTCCATGCCCACGCGCTTCTTGCCGAGCTTGAACTCATGCAAGTGGGCGTTCTCCCAGCCCATCACCGTTTGAAAGAAGTAGTGCAGTTCACCGAAGGTGATGTTCGCACGCACCAACAATGTGCGCTCCACCTTCGGCTCGCAACCCTTGAGCGAGATCCGTAATTCCAGCACGTCGCTCGCGCTGAACGATGCTGCGGCCGCCTTGGACTTATTCGTCGGAAGTGCTTTCATGCTCGATCATATCACAACGTCCCATTCGCTTCTCTCATCCGCCGAAACCGCCATACGGCGGAGAAGGCGGATCAAAGTGTGCCTCTCGCCTCCTGCTCCCGCTCGATCGCTTCGAACAGCGCCTTGAAGTTCCCCTTGCCGAAGCTCTTCGCACCCTTGCGCTGAATGATCTCGAAGAACATCGTGGGACGATCTTCAACCGGCTTGCTGAAGAGTTGCAGCAGGTAGCCTTCATCATCGCGATCCACAAGGATGCCGAGTTCGCTCAGCGGGCCGAGGTCCTCATCGATGGGGCCCACGCGGTCGAGCAGGCCGTCGTAGTAGGAGGAAGGCACCTTCAGGAACTCCACACCACGCGCCATCAGGTCACGCACGCTCTTCACGATATCGTCCGTGGCGATGGCGATGTGCTGCACGCCTTCGCCGTTGTAGAAGTCCAGGTACTCCTCCACCTGGCTCTTCTTCTTGCCCTCGGCGGGCTCGTTGATCGGGAACTTGATGCGGCCGTTGCCGTTGCTCATCACCTTGCTCATCAGCGCGCTGTACTCCGTGCTGATGTCCTTGTCATCGAAGCTCAGCACGTTCGCGAAGCCCATCACCTCCTCGTAGAACTTCACCCACTTGTTCATCTGGTTCCAGCCCACGTTCGCCACCATGTGGTCCACGTACTTCAGGCCGGCCGTCGGTGGATTGTAGGCGCTCTTCCATGGCTTGTAGCCCGGCAGGAAGGTGCCGTGGTAGTTCTTGCGTTCAATGAAGATGTGCACCGTGTCGCCGTACAGCTTGATGCCGCTCTTCACCACTTCGCCGTCGGCGTCCTTCTCCGTCATCGGTTCGAAGTAGCTCACCGCGCCGCGCTTCGTCGTCTCTTCCCACGCCTTGCGCGCATCATCCACCCACAGCGCGATCACCTTCACGCCATCGCCGTGCTCGCGCAGGTGATCGTTGATCGGGTTCTCCCGCGTCAGCGGTGTGGTCAGCACCAGGCGGATCTTGTCCTGCACCAGCACGAAACTGCTGCGGTCCTTCACGCCGGTCTCCAAACCCGCGTAGGCCAGGCTCTGGAAACCGAAGGCCGTCTTGTAGAAGTGCGCGCTCTGCTTGGCGTTCCCGACGTACAGTTCGATGTAGTCGGTGCCGAGGAGCGGCAGGAAGTCGGCGGCTCCGTCAACGATCTTCTTCAGGTCCGGGGTTGCGCTTTCGATGGCCATGTGCATGGATCTTTCGTGCTCCAAAGTTCGGTGATTTCTTGGGCGTGCCCCTCGCAAATGCCTCGGGTCGGGCTTTCCCCTTCAAGTCCTCAGCCGGATTACCGGCTTCCGGGCTTTCCGGTCCAATCCCTCACGCGAAATACCTTAGCTCTTGAATTCGGAGAAGCACACTATGGAACAGCCAGCACTCGACCCGATTGTCCATCACGCTCAGAGAGCTTCGCGGAACTTCCTCAATGCCGTGTACTTGCGGAACAATGAATGGCTGACGCGGCTACGGAAGAATTTGGATGAGTACTCAACCGCGCGCCACCAAGCACGATTCCTTCAGGCTTTTCACCATGAGCTGTCCCAGCAAATTGCCCAGCATCGCCCGAGTTGCACGGAGAAGTCTAATCCGAGCAAGTGCTTTCAGGAGCAGATATATGCGAGCGCGACGACCTTCATCGAGGGTCAGCTCGAATCGCTTGGGGTTCCCAACGAACAACCAGCTGATGCACGCACGGGAGCGGTTGCCAGCCTTCCATCCACTCTTGTGGATATGCCAGTGATCGACCATGAGCGCGCAATGAGAGTGACGTTGGAAGAAGCCGCGAAGGCCATCTCCGAGAACGACCGGAAGAGCCCAAAGGTGGCCGCGGCCATTACTCTCGATGGCCGCTTGCTAGGAACCGCTTTCCGAGGTCAGTTTGGGGATGGCGACCACGCCGAATACACGTTGTTCGAGAAGGTGCTCAAGGGTGCGGATGTGCAGGGCGCGGTTTTGTACACAACCCTGGAGCCCTGCACATCAAGAAATCGACACAAGCCCTGTTCGAACTGGATCATTGAAAGGGGTATCAAGGAGGTACATGTCGGCATGCTGGATCCGAACCCCAGAATCTATAACAAGGGTTGCAGCAAGCTCCGTGAGGCCGGTATTCAGGTCAGGTACTATCCTATTGACATGAGACGGGAGTTGGAACGGATGAATGCTGGCTTCATTGAGCAGTTCCGTGCCAATCCGGAGTTACGCGGCATGGCAACCTTCAATCCGCTCAACAACGATGGCCTCTTCACTCTAGGGCACGGCGAATACATGTTCGACCTGAAGTTCAGTCAGGCAGGCAGCGGAGCATTGTACATCTACAATGATCCGCCGACGATTCAGACATTGGCTCTAGCAGAAGATCATTCGCATTTCTTCGAAGTCATCGATGCGTCTGTGTTTGATACAACTTCAAGGCACCGCCAGTTACAACTTAACGGTATCGCGGTACTGCAGAACTCCCATGGCTACTACGCTGCGGCCAAGCTCATTGCAGCGCTAGACAAGTCCCATGGCGACCCGATCGATGAAGCGACAATCGAATATCGGATCCAAGATGATGGTTCGCCGTCTTTTGCAGAAATGTGACTAGGACTTGGTGCACGTCGCGTGACTCTAGACTCGCCCCCCGGTAGGTTGCCGATACTTACCGGGACAAACGATCTCCGAAGGGAACTGAGCGGAGCGACAGGTGAACCAATTCGCGTGATAGGCTACAGACCTATGTCCCTTATCGGGACCTGTCAC
>JANMKC010000318.1:0-10487 GCA_031371785.1 Flavobacteriales bacterium
ATGGGCCGGGCGCATGCGCCAGTCAAAAAAAGCCGCACGGGTATTGACGGTCGCAGCGCTATGCGCGGGAACTCCAAGAAAGCTGCTGACCCGTCACCTGTGATCCGTTCTCCACAACAAGCGTGGACACATTTCCCCAATACGATGCAGGCGGCCGTGAGGTGCAAGCGCGCGTGCGCCGGTATCCTATTTGAACAAACCACTGGCGTAACCCCACCATGAAGGATCCCATCAAGAGCGGCAAGCAGACTTCCGGTACGCACATGCCCTATTGGTTGACGAGCGCGCCCGCATTCCCTTGTCCATCGCTTGATCGCGATCTGCGCGTTGATGTGGTTATCGTCGGCGGCGGCATCGCGGGGATCAGCGTTGCTTACGAACTGATGCGTTCGGGGAAAAAGGTGGCTGTGGTGGAGGATGGGGAGATCGGCAGCGGTGAGACCGGCCGCACCAGCGCCCACTTGGTCTTCGCGCTTGATGATCGCTTCTTCCGTTTGGTGGAACGGTTCGGTGCGGACGATGCGCGGATCATCGGGCAGAGCCATCGGCAGGCCATCAATCACTTGGAGCAGGTGGTAAAGGAGGAAGGGATCGAATGCGAGTTCGAGCGCGTACCGGGTTATCTCTTCCTGGATCCTACCGATGAACCGGATTCCCTTGTGAAAGAACTTCGCGCAGCGGCAGATGCCGGTCTTCCGGTTTCGCGGCTGGACCAAGTGCCCGGTATCACGGGTATCGGTCCTTGTTTGAAGTTCGAGGATCAAGCACGCTTCCATCCGATGAAGTATCTCACTGGGCTGGCCGGTGCGGTGATCAAGGGCGGCGGAAAGATCTTCACGAACACACGAGCAATGGAGGTCACCAGCGAGGGCATCGTCACCAGAACTGGGCATCGCATCACCGCCGATCATGTGGTGGTGGCCACGAACTCGCCCGTGAACGACAAGTACCTGATCCCCCTCGGCCAAACCGCCTACCGCACATACATCATCTGCGCGCTCGTGCCCAAAGGCAGTCTGCCGGACGCGCTTTGGTGGGACACCGGGAATCACCATGTGAACAAGGACCTTCCACCATACCACTATGTGCGCACCGAGCGGTACGATGACAACCACGATCTGCTGATCTGCGGTGGCGAGGATCATCCCACGGGGATCACCGATGACAAGAACATCCCGGAAGAGAAGCGGTACTCCGCGCTGGAGCAATGGGCAAAAGCACATTTCCCCATCGAGCGGTTGGTGTACCGCTGGTCCGGCCAAGTGATGGAGCCAGTGGACTCCGTGGCCTACATCGGGCATGACCCGTTCAACAAGGACAATGTGTACATCGTTACCGGTGATTCAGGGAACGGGCTCACGCATGCCACCATCGCGGGCATGCTGTTGAGCGACCTGATCAATGGCCAGGAGAACGCTTGGGAACGGATCTATTCACCATCGCGCTTCAAGCTCTTCACCGCAGGCAGAACATTCGCGAGCCAGTTGCTCAGCGGGCTGGTGTCATCCTTCAAGACGAAGCCGACATCCGAGCATGGCTTGGATGCAGTGCCGATCGGCGCAGGCCGCGTAGTGGAGATCGATGGACGCAAGTACGGCGCGTACAAGGATGCGGACGGTGCCTGCCATGTTGTGGATCCCGAATGCACACACCTGAAATGCACGGTGAAATGGAACGCCGATGAGAAGACTTGGGATTGTCCTTGTCACGGCAGCCGTTTCTCCTATGAAGGCCATGTGTTGAACGGACCGGCGAACATCAGTTTGAACTATCATCGGATCGTACCCGCCGATAGGCATCAGTTCGACATGCAACCAAGCGACGGATCCATCACGGAAACCAGTCACCACACATGAACACCATGAACAACGCACCCCATCGCGCGATCGTTCCGCTCGCGCACTATGCTCATTTCGCGCGCATGGGCGGGCCGGATCCCACGACACCCCCGGCACCCGTGAAAGAACCCGGTCCAACGCCTGAACCCTATCCGCAAGAACCCCCGGATGCTCCCACGCCCAAGCGCGAGCCTGTGCCAGGTACGCCGTCCATCACGCCGGAGGAACGCCCCGGTCAACCGGGACAGCCTCCTGCTCCGGTGCGCGAACACCCGGCCGATCCGCAGCCCAGCAAGCCCGTAGGTGGCGTGTACTGATCAACGATAGATCGCCTATCCATGAACCATCCGGACAACCAGTACAGCACGCTCACTGAAGCCGTCGAGTCCTTGAAGAAGCAAGGCTACGCCGACGAACTGACGCTGACAGAAGAAGGGCTTTGGAACAACGCGCGCGCGTTGGACCCCTCGCAATTCAACATCGATTCCTTCCATCGCTTCGAAGGGCCCAGCGATCCGGCGGACATGAGCATCGTATACGCCATCAGCTCCGATGAATTCGGGATGAAGGGTCTGCTCGTTGGCGACTATGGCGCAAAGGCACAGGACTTCATCCATCGCATGGTGAAGCGCTTGCCTGCTCACGAACACGAGGGCCGCGTGCAACCCGTGCAACCAGTACAGCCGGGCGAGAGTGCGAAGGTTTGAGCCATCACCGTGACGGAACAAGTGTCGGGTCACGGGAAGCAGGTGTTCTTAGAAACTGCTTGCAATGTGTCACATTCGGCGTGGTTCAAATTCAAACGCAGCCCCGATGTACATCGGGGCGCAAACTTCATAGTCCCGATCTTTCGGGAGGCGCGAAGCGCGCATAGGTCCGCTGTATGGCGGACGAAGCGTGACAAGAGCTTTTGAGAACGCGGAGGAGATCCCGCTTTGCGGGATCTCCTCCGCGCACGGACCGTCATCCTTTTCAACCCTACCTCTGCGCAACTCCGCCTCTCTGCGCCTATGCGTTGGACGGGACTTTGAAAACAGCTTCTTACTCCTTTGCGCCTTCCGGAAGTTCCCCCCAACCGAGAAGCAGGATCCACTAGGCCACTGAATTGTCGACCCTGGGCGTGAGGGGTTTTTCATTTCCTGCCCACAAGAGCAAGACCGATCCGTTGGATCACCTGTGCTATAGCTCTCCCTTCTCCGCCGCC
The DNA here is from genome assembly GCA_031371785.1 of Flavobacteriales bacterium. Lineage (GTDB taxonomy): Bacteria > Bacteroidota > Bacteroidia > Flavobacteriales_F > PHOS-HE28 > PHOS-HE28. The sequence continues at coordinate 3,043 of JANMKC010000318.1, forward strand.
TTCTTCATGCGCTTGTTGGCATAGATCGCCACTTCCACGCGGCGGTTCTGCGCCTTGCCTTCCGCTGTTGTATTGTCCGCTACCGGCTGGGTTTCGCCATATCCCATGGTGCTGATGCGGCCGGCATGCACGCCTTGGGCTTCCAGCGAGCGGGCCACTGCTTTCGCACGACGCTCGGACAACGTCTCGTTGTAAGCATCGGCACCATCGCCATCCGTGTGGCCTTCGATCAACACTTCGGTGTCGTCGTATTTGTTCAGCGTGGTGGCGAGCTGGGTCAGGTTGCTCTGCGCGGTAGCGGTCACGTCGCTTTTGTCCGATGCGAAAAGCAATCCGCTATCGAAGGTGATCTTGATGCCTTCTCCCACACGGGTCACCGTAGCACCGTGCAGATCATTGCGCAACTCCTCCGCCTGTTTGTCCATGTGCCGACCAATGAGCGCACCGGTGGTCCCGCCAACAGCGGCCCCGATGATGGCGCCGATAGCCGTGCCGTTCTTTCCGTCGAACTGGTTGCCGATAATGGCACCCGCACCGGCACCAACACCGGCGCCAATGGCACCTCCCTTCACAGTGCGCGAGGCGTGACATGCGAGGAGGGTGATCAGTAGGACGGGGACGATGAAGCGAAGGTGATGTGTGATGGAGCGCATGATGTTCTGGGGTTGGTGAATGAACGAGCTCACCAAGTGGTAAGCGCGTTCGACCCTTCTCCGATCTCGTGCCTGTTGGATCGTGATCCCACTTCCCAAGATGGAATGCGCCAGAACAGCCTTCATCAGGAGGAGGTACGGGTCCACGACCAAGCGATCGCCGGGGTCTTATCTCCTCGCTATGTGCATGATATTCCCCGGTACCCTGGGTCTCGGCCATGAACCCATTCCCCGCTTTTTCGCGACCGTTGCTTCTTTCACTCCCTATCGCAACGTTCCAAGCCGCGTTGGCATGGTGCTGGGCTGCACGCGCAACGGCCGATACATGTCGGTCCGCTTTTTACATGAACAACGGACTTCGCGGATTGCTCGCTGGCGCGGGCGCTTGGAAATGGGGTGGTGGCTGCTTCGGAACAGTCGTGGTCTTCGTCATCATCTACGTGCTTCTTGGTCATTGTTGAACCGAACGGCCTTGGATATTGCGTGAACGGATGACGCCGCTCTTACGCACCATCCCGCTCTGCGCATTCGCTTGTTGCTTCTTGCCTTCGCATGGGCAGCCGCGATCGCGCTTGGCGGATGTGGATACGTTCTATGTGAAGGACTATTCCCACTTGCTCACCGGCCGCGCGTTCCTGAGCACCAAATACAATGCGTTCCGCATTGATCCCCTTACCAGTGACGCGCCGCTGGTATACCTCCCGAACAATCGGATCAATATGGGCATCGGTGCGAGCTACCGCAAGTTCACGCTCAACCTGGGCTTCGCGATCCCGTTCGTGAACCACGACGATGATCGATATGGGCGCACGCGCTACCTCGATGCACAGGCGAACATCCTGAGCCCGAAGCGCGCCACCAATCTTTTCCTGCAGGTGTTCCGCGGCTACTACCTCTCCTCCCATTCTCGCGACCAGCTCGGATGGCCGGACCAGGGTGTGGAGTCACCCTATCGGGGAGATCTCGTGGAGTTCAACCTCGGCATCAGCACGCTCCGTGTGTACAACAGCCGACGCTTCAGTTATCGCGCGGCCTTCAACCAGGATGCGTGGCAATGCCGAAGCCAGGGTTCGTGGCTGTTCGGGTGGTACGCGTTGTACTACCGCGTAAAGGCGGATTCCTCTTTGGTACCCACCGCGCTGGCCCGGCAATTCGATGAGCGGGCAGCGCTTCACAAAGGTGACTTCGGCGATCTGGGTCCCATGGGCGGCTATGCGTACACGTTGGTCCTTCGCCAACGATGGTTCGCGACCGCCTCAGTTGCTTTAGGTGCGGGCTTGAGCGTGCAACATACCGTGAGCGATCCCTTGCAGGAGGTGGCGGCCGATCGCCCTACGACCACTGCGGGACCCGGCTGGCATTTGCAGATGCGCGGTGCCATCGGTTACAACAGTACACGCGATCAAGTGAGCCTCAGCTTCAATGAGGAGCGCGTGAACTACGTGCTCACGGACCAGAACCTCTTTCGATGGCGCGTGGGCAACATCCGCTTCAATGTGATACACCGTTTTTCCGAACGCGTGCCTCTCGTGGATCATGCTTTCCGTTGGCTGAAAAAGAGAACACCCATCCCTGTGCAGGGGGTGGTCCCTGCTCCCGCGCGGCCCTCGCGAAGAAAATAAGACGCGATCCGATCCGCTGGAAAATACACACCCATTGAACCTCTTTCATAATTCAGACATGCCGGCTTCCCTTACCCTCCATCCCTCTCCCGTTGGAGAGGAAGCGGATGAATTATGAAAGTGGTCTATTGAACACCCCAACGGGATCGAACCAACCTTCACCATGAGACACAAAGGCCCACCCATGCCCTGGCGCTATCGCCTTATCGCGATCTTCCTCTTCCTGGTCCTTATCGCCTGGATCTGGTCGGTGATGAGGTAGCGGACATTGGCTGCTCTACCCCGCTCAGTAGTACCCCACCACATCCGGTTCCGAGAACGCATAGCTGCGCGCGCCGAGCTGGAAGCTGGTGATGGGGTCGAATACGGTGGTGGCATTGGCCACGCCGGGCACATCGGGATAGAAGCCGATGCTGAACTGGAAGGTCTTCACGAGCAGGTATTCATTGCGCACCAGGAGGCCGAGCCCGAACGCTGGGTAGATACGGTGCGCGAACCAGGGATCGTGCTGGTCGTCCACCGTGCCCACCCCGATCAACGCGATGGGCGCGAAGCGGAATCCGAGGATCGAGAAGGGTGCGTACAGCAAGGTCTGGAGGGTGAGCACATTCTTGCGTGTCCCGCTCACTTCCGAGCTGTTGAATCCATAGAGCTGTTCGCCGTTCAACGTCAATAGTTGGCCCGACTGTTTGTTGAGCCCGATGGTGGATCGCCATTTCACGAACTGCCGAAGATGCCATTTGCCGAGCGTGAGCAGATCGGTGAAGTAGTCGATGTCGAGCCGCAACGCGCCATCCGTGCCATGGCCCCTTTGGAAGAAGGTGCCGTACGCCAGCGTGGCCGTCAGGTATCCGAACGTATCGAAGTTGCGCCCGCGGGTGATCTCCGCACCGAGGTACGGTTCGCTGCCGTTCAACTCGCGCTTGCGGATGCCCGCGTTCACACGGAACAACAACCCTTCGGGCACATCCTCGGTGAGGCCGAAGCGGAAAAGGTAACGCTCCTTGTAGAACTGCTGGAGACTGAGCCCAGCGCCCACCAGGTACAGCGACACATTGCTGTTGAGGTGCGCGGTGTCGAGATCGAACGATGGGCGTTGCACAAAGCGCGTCTGCGCGTAGCGCGCACCTAGTACGATACTGCTGCTCTGCCCGTAGCGTGAAGTGTCGTCGCTCAACCGGTAGCTCCGGCCAAGCCAGACATCCAGCGCCACCGGAGCTATTTGCGGTTGACGGATCAACGCTCCTGTGACGTCGGCGATCAGCGGATGGATCCACTGTTTGTTCAACGCCGCGCCGCCGGCCCATTTCGTGAGCGGCGAGAAGAACGCGCGATGTACTTCCGCACCGACCTGGTCCTGCGCATCGGAGGTCGAGTAGAACACCGTCGATCCGATGTACGAGCGATCGAAGTTGTATACCGCATAGCGCCCGCTCAGTCCGGGCCGATCGCTGCCGAGCGTATAACTGGCGCCTTGTTCGAGCTGGTGGCCCAGACCGAGGATGTTGCGGTCGCTCAGGGTGAGCGATCCACCGCTCGTTCCGGCATCGGCCACCACATCGATGGACCATTTGTCCAGCACGTACACCAGTACATCCACACTGTCCCGTGCGGACTTCACCGGACGCAGGACGATGCGCGCATCGTTCACCACGGGCGAGACACGCAGCAGTCGTTCGGATTCCGCGATCTTCAACGGGTCGATACGATCGAACACGTTCACCAACAGCAGGTCCTGGACGACCCGCCTACGTGTGGTGCGGTGCAGTCCGTTGCCGATGCGCTCCACCCGGTTGATCGGCGCGCGCCCGGTGTCTTCCACGGAATAGCCGAACGGATCGCGTACCTGCACCGTGATGCGCCGGATGATGCGCCCCTTGTACTTGAGGTACGGATCCACACGGCGGGAGGCCGGATCCGATGGAGCGACCACATCCCCGGATGAAGGCTGGGCGAAGATCCCGTCATAGATCCACCGGGTCACTTTGTGCTTTTGTGAATAGGCATGGATCCTTTCGTAGAAGGCCGCCGAGTCAGCCCCGCCCTTTTGTGCGCGCATCACCTGCGGACCCAAAAGGAAAAGCGCGAGGGCCATGAGCACCGGAAGACGCCGATGCGGACCTTGTGCGCTGATGATGGTGTTCATGTGCGGCATGGTCGAGCGTGCTGCCAACGAACGTTGGCCCCGATCACTTCTTCTTCCGGACGATCACGTTGCGCAGATTGAGCAACGTGGATCCCATGTGCGGCTGGTCATCTCCCAACAGGTAGCCGAACGCTTTCAACGACTCGACCCGATCACAGACCACCTTCACGATCGCCGTAAGTGGAATGGCGAGGAACATCCCGGCGATCCCCCAGAGAGCACCCCCGAAAAGCACGATCACGATCGATACGAGCGCGTTCAGTTTGACCCTGGAGGCCACCACCATCGGTACGATGTAGTGGTTGTCAATGAACTGGACAGCCAAGTAGACCACCAGAACAAGGAGCGCCGCCGTCGGGCTCTTCGTGGCGATCGCCATCAACATCGGCAATGTGATGGCTACCAGTCCGCCGATATAAGGGATCACGTTCAGCAGCGCGGCGATCACACCGAGCAGGATGGCGTAGTCGATGCCGATGATCATCAGCCCCACCGAATCAAGCACAGCCACGATCAGTGCTTCCAGCAGCAGGCCCACGAGATAGCTCTGGATCAATGAACGCGTTTGTACCAATACGTCGCCTACCACAGCGTGACGTTCACGTGGGAACAACCGGGCGATGAACTCGAGCAACAACGGCTTGTAGAACAGGAAGAGGAACATATAGACCGGCAACAGGAAGACGAATGCGAAGACGGACCCGATCGTCGTCAGCGTGGAACCCAATACCGCTGACCCGTTATCCATGCTTTTCGCTTTCGCGTTGGCCAGCCATGCGCGAATGGCCGGTTCCTTCACATTGAAATATTGCGCTGCCCAATGGATCCCCTCATCGATCAAGCCTTTGGACTTCGCCTTTACCGCAGGGAACGAGTCACTGAAATGCGCCACCTGCGAGGACAGGAAATACACGAGCCCCGCAATGATGGCCAACGCCAGCATGAGCGCGAGAACTATGGCCAGTACCCGGTTCATCCCTTTCCGGGTCAAGAAGTTCACCAGCGGGTTCAGGACGATCGCCAGGATGGTGGCGAAGATCAACGGCGCAAGGATGTCCTGGCCGACATAGAGGATGAAGAAGAACGAGATCAACCCGAGCATGATGAGCGTGAGCTTCACGTACGCGGGCATTGGGTTGGGGTATTCCATGTGGTCCTGGATGGTGGCTTGGTGCCTCTACTTTTTCGGCAGGGCCTTTTGCGCCTCTTCGATCTTCTCGTGTTTGGTCTCCTTCTCGACCAGGTGACCATGGTCTATCGTGACTTCCTGCTGCATCACACGAACGGCGTTAGCGGAGGGCTTGATCGGCCGACCGTGTACCTCTGCCCATACGTACACGAATTCCGCTCCGAGGAAAAAGGTCTGCGAACTGTAGAAGGTCCAGAGCAGAAGTGATATCAGGCCCGCGGCCGCACCGAAGATCGACGTGGGGTTGGAGGCGCTGAACCACGCCGCGATGACGTACTTGCCAAAGCCGAACAGCACCGTGGTGAACAAGGCTCCGGGCAGTACGTCGCGCCAAGCGATCCGGGCATTGGGCAGGTATTTGAACAGGCAGGCGAACACGCCCGTGGCGATGACGATCGACAGACCCGACGACAGCCCCGCGAGCAACACGATGCTCAGGTGCGGCAGGGCCCGGGCCAGGTTATCGGAGAATCCCGTGATCACCGCGTTGATCGCGAAGCTCACCACCATCAGGAAGCCCAAGCCCAGCACGAACGAGAAGGAAAGCAGGCGCGATACCAGGAAGCCGAGGATCGAGTTCTTCGGCTTCGGCTTTATTTCCCACATGCGGTTCAGCGAACTCTTCAGTGCCCCGAAGATCCCCGTAGCGCCCACCAGCAGCGTGATGATGCCCAGGATCGTCGCGAGCCATCCGTGCCCGCTCCTGTACGCATTGCCCAGGATGTCCTCCAGCGCTTTGGCCGTGGCCGGACCCACAAGTCCGTTCAGGTCCACGAACACCTGGCCCCGGATGGCATCCGGACCAGCGATCAATCCCGAAACAGAGATGATCACCACCAGCAGTGGCACGATCGAGAAGATGGTGTAGTAGGCCAGTGCGGCGCCCATCTCGAAGGTGTTGTCATATACGAAGGCCTCCACCATGGCCTTGATGAATCGCCAGACCTTCAACAGGGGTCCATGTATCCTCCTCTTGATCATGCGTTGATCCTTCCGGTTCTACCGCGTGCTGTTCCTTGCTCGGATGTGATCGTGGTGCGATGATGCATGCGCGATGCGAATTTGGTGGCGAAGGTGGGAAAGGTGGCGATGGTTGCGCACACAGATCGTGGACCGTGGGCTGTTCGGCCGGATACGCTCATGGCTCAATGTCGTTGCTTCTTCTTCCGGGCCTTTTCATCCCGCCGTTGCGAGGCCTTTTTCATGCGGCCCTTTTGCTTCATCACGGTGCTCTGTATATCCGCGAGTGCGGCTGGCAGCAGGGTGCGTGTCAATCCTTCGCGGGTGAAGATCCAGATGAAGTTGAACAGGCTGCGGTCCTTCTTGCGGGCGATGTGCAGGTGCATGGTCCGTTCGTTCACCGGTCTTTCATGGCTGTCATGGTGTACCGCGGTGTTCGCCACTTGTGTGAGGAACCTCCGCTTGCTCCCGTCACCGTTCTTTACCTGGAACCATGCATCGCTGTACCGCAGCGTGAACGGACCCGTCGCCGAATCATTGTTCGCGTTCATGTGCATATTCAACGAGCTGATCCATCCACTGTCCGCGCGCATCAGGAGAAGATTCTCGCACATGCTGTTCGCGGCGGTCAACGGCATGTCCCTTAGCGTGGCGTCGAGCGTGAACGCATCCTGCTTCGCATCCATCGGGGCCCGGAAGATCCCGTGCAAGGCGCCCACTTCGAAGAGCTTCGCATCCACCACCCCGAGCAGTTCCTCGCCCGCCGCCCGCACCGTGTCATTGCTCACGTTCAGCAAGCTGGCCCCGATGTCGGTCAGGTGCATGTTGCCGTATCCGTTCGCCACCTCGAACCGTTCCGCATAGATCATTTCCGC
>JANMKC010000361.1:0-2506 GCA_031371785.1 Flavobacteriales bacterium
AGAGGCATTGATCGATCAGATGATCAGACGATGAGATGATCAGATGATTGCGTGACGGGGAAAGTGGCGATCGGGGGAAGACAAGATAGGAACGCGATCGGCGATCAGGAACTTGCTTTCACCGGCGCAGACGTTGCCACCGCCAAGTACCCGATCACCACCACCGTCGCACAACCCGTTGCGATGAACGCGACCTGAGCATTGAACCCATACCACAACGCCCCGGTGATCGCGCTGGCCAGCATCGCGCAGATGCTTTGGAAGCCGGAGAAGAAACCGATCGCGGTGGCGGTATCGCGCTCATCGATGAGGCTCGCGATCCATGCTTTCGAGATGCCGTCAGTAGCTGCGGCGTAGACGCCATAGATCAGGAAGAGAGCGCCGTACCAGAGGATGCCCGCTTCGTGGGCCATGCCGAAATACACGAGTGCGAAGAGCATAAGTCCGGACAGAAGTACGCGCTTCAAACCGATGCGATCACCGAGATGACCGAGTGGAAATGCCGCCAACGCGAAGACCACATTGTAAAAGATGTAGATGCCGATCACACGCGTGTCGCTGAGCCCGGCGCTCTTCACGCGTAGCAGCAGGAAGGCATCCGCGCTGTTGAACAAGGCGAAGGCGAGCAGGCCGATGACCAACTTCCTGTAAGCCGATGGAGCGGTGCGCCAGTAGCTGATGAAGGAGAAGAAGTGGGCGTTCGAGATCCCGGATGCGCGGAGCCCCGATCCTTCGGATCGCCCACGCTCCGGGATGACATTCGGGGAAGGAGCGTGATCGCGCAGCAAATAGGAGCACGCCACCGCGAGCAGTCCCGGGGCGAAGGCGATGAGGAACATCGAGCGGTACTGGCCCGGGTGGAAATGCAGGTAGAGCAGCGCCATCGCCGGGCCGATCACCGCGCCGAGCGTGTCCATCGATCGGTGGAAACCGAACACCGCTCCTTTCGTGGAAGGCGTGGTCTCTTGGTTCAGCAACGCATCGCGCGCTCCCGTGCGGATCCCTTTGCCGAAACGATCCAGCGTACGCGCACCAAAGATCCAGAGCGGCCAAGTGAACGCAGCCATCATCGGCTTGCTGATCGCGCTGAGCAAGTAGCCGAGACGAACGAAAGGCACACGCTTTCCGCTGAGATCCGATAGTTGCCCGAAGTAGCCCTTGCTCAACCCGGCGATCGCCTCCGCAAGTCCTTCGAGTATGCCGATCAGCAGCACGGAGAAGCCGATCGAACGCAAATAGATCGGCATCACGGGGATCAGCAGCTCGCTGGCCGCATCATTGAAAAGGCTGATCAGCGAGAGGACCCAAACGGTGCGGGTGATGGACTTGAACAAATGAGCAGCTGGTTCGGTTGCCACAAAGATCAGGATCAGGGATCAGGAACTCGAAATTCCTGATTCCTGATTCCTGATCCTCATTGCGCCTACCTTCCGCTCGTGCCCACCCGCTTCGATCGCACCACATGGCTCCTGTTGGCGCTGATCGTCGCGAATGCCGCGACCCTCTTCTTCTTCCGCTTCTTCATTTCGCTCGATGGCCCCATGCACGTGCTGCATGCCTGCGTTACCAAAGCGGCATGGTTCAGCGGTCGTTACGACACGCCGGATGTTGACTACATCATCAACCCCGGCACGCTGGACCTCAGCGACCTGGTGCTGATACCGCTCACGCGCATGCTCTCACCGATGCACGCGCATACGGCGTATGCGGTCCTCGTCATGCTCGTACTGTGCGGTGGGGCGCTGTGCGCCGCGCGTGCGGCGGGCCTGCGCAATGGAGCGCTTTTCCTCTGGGTGTTGCCGCTCTCCTTCTCCTACGTCTTCGTGCTTGGATTTTTCACCTTCCTGCTGGCCTCTGGTTGCGCGCTCATGGTGGCGGCGTGGTGGATGATCAGCGAGCACGTGCGCTGGCGAACATTGCTGCTCGCCGCTCTTTGGGTTTTGGCGTGCCAGGCGGTACATCGTTCGGGCGGGGCCATGGCCATTCTGTTCATGGGCTGTTACGAGGCGATGCTCTTCATGCGCGACCGTGCAGGATGGCGCGCACGTTGGTCGGCCATACACCCGCGTTGGCGCATCGCGGGTTCGGGTGCGTGTCTGGCCGCCGCCGCATGGAAGGTGGGCGTCGCGATCTTCTTCCGTCCGCGGATCGTGCTTCCTGCGGAACAGGATCGCTGGCAGGAGATCCTCACCGGTCGGCCCTTTCTGCTCTTCGCGCGAGAGGCGGAGCAGCCTTGGATGATCATCATCGGCGCGCTGCTGATGATCACGATCATCGCCGCTCTCGTTTACCGCTTCCGGTCGCGTACCACACCTGTGGCCGCCGATGCGCTGGGTCTCGCCGTGGTGCTCCTGTTGCTGGCATCGATGGCCTTCCACACGCGCAACGCGCAATTGCTCTACATGGGTGTGCGCTCGCAGACCATCGCCCTGCTGGTGCTGCCCGCTTGGGCGTGTGCCGTGGTGCCGCGCAGTCGCTGGAGCGGCTTGCTCGGCGTAGCTGTCCT
>JANMKC010000363.1:0-2801 GCA_031371785.1 Flavobacteriales bacterium
AGAGGCATTGATCGATCAGATGATCAGACGATGAGATGATCAGATGATTGCGTGACGGGGAAAGTGGCGATCGGGGGAAGACAAGATAGGAACGCGATCGGCGATCAGGAACTTGCTTTCACCGGCGCAGACGTTGCCACCACCAAATACCCGATCACCAACACTGTCGCGCAACCCGTCGCAATGAACGCGACTTCCGCCCCGAACCCATACCACAACGCCCCGGTGATCGCGCTCGCCAGCATCGCGCAGATGCTTTGGAAGCCGGAGAAGAAACCGATGGCTGTGGCGGTATCGCGCTTCTCGATGAGGCTCGCGATCCACGCTTTCGAAATGCCGTCCGTTGCAGCGGCATAGACGCCATAGATCAGGAAGAGCGCGCCATACCAGAGGATCCCCGCTTCGCGCGCCATGCCGAAATACACGAACGCGAAGAGCGCGAGGCCGAAGAGCAGCACACGCTTCAATCCGATACGATCGCCGAGGCGACCGAGCGGAAATGAGGCCGCCGCAAACACCACGTTGTAGAAGATGTAAATGCCGATCACGTGCGTGTCGCTGAGCCCGGCGCTTTTCACGCGCAACAGCAGGAAGGCATCCGCGCTGTTGAACAAGGCGAAGGCAAGGAGGCCGATCACCAATTTCCTGTAAGCCGATGGAGCAATACGCCAGTAGCTGATGAAGGAGAAAAATCGGGCGTTCGAGATCCCGGATGCGCGGGGCCCCGATCCTTCGGATCGCCCACGCTCCGGGATGACATTCGGGGAAGGGGCGCGATCGCGCAGCAGATAGGAACACGCCACTGCGAGCAGCCCCGGCGCGAAGGCGATGAGGAACATCGAGCGGTACTGCCCCGGATGGAAATGCAGGTAGAGCAGCGCCATCGCCGGACCGATCACCGCGCCGATGGTGTCCATCGATCGGTGGAAACCGAAGACCGCTCCTTTCGTGGAAGGTGTGGTCTCGTGGTTCAGCAAGGCATCGCGCGCGCCCGTGCGGATGCCTTTGCCGAAGCGATCCAGCGTGCGCGCACCGAAGATCCACAGCGGCATGGCCATCACCGCCATCATCGGCTTGCTGATCGCGCTGAGCAAGTAGCCCAAGCGCACGAAGGGCACGCGCTTTCCGCTGCGATCGGACAACTGCCCGAAGTAGCCCTTGCTCAATCCTGCGGTCGCTTCAGCCAGTCCTTCCAGCACGCCGATCAACAGCACGGAGAAACCGATCGATCGCAGGTAGATCGGCATCACGGGGATCAACAACTCGCTGGCCGCATCATTGAAGAGGCTGATCAGCGAAAGGATCCAGACAGTGCGGGAGATGGACTTGAACAAATGAGCAGTTGGTTCGATTGCCACAAAGATCAGGATCCGGGATCAGGAACTCGAAATTCCTGATTCCTGATTCCTGATCCCTCATTGCGCCTACCTTCATCTCGTGCCCACCCGCTTCGATCGCACCACATGGCTCTTGTTGGCGCTGATCGTTGCGAATGCCGCGACCCTCTTTTTCTTCCGCTTCTTCATCTCGCTCGATGGGCCCATGCACGTGCTGCACGCCTGCGTCACCAAGGCGGAATGGTTCAGCGACCGCTACCACACGCGGGACGTTGACTACATCATCAACCCCGGCACACTGGACCTCAGCGACCTGGTGCTGATTCCGCTCACGCGCATGCTCTCACCGATGCATGCGCATACCGCTTACGCGGTCTTCGTCATGCTCGTACTGTGTGGCGGTGTGCTGTGTGCCGCGCGTGCGGCGGGCCTTCGCAATGGAGCGCTTTTCCTCTGGGTGTTGCCGCTCTCGTTCTCCTACGTCTTTGTGCTCGGCTTTTTCACCTTCCTGCTGGCTTCGGGTTGCGCGCTCATGGTGGCGGCGTGGTGGATGGTCAGCGAGCACGTGCGCTGGCGAACATTGCTGCTTGCCGCTCTTTGGGTAGTGTCGTGCCAGGCGGTACATCGTTCGGGCGGGGCCATGGCCATGCTGTTCATGGGCTGTTACGAGTTGATGCTCTTCATGCGCGACCGTGCGGGATGGCGCGCACGTTGGTCGGCCATACACCCGCGTTGGCGTATCGCGGGTTCGGGCGCGGGTCTGGCCGCCGCCGCATGGAAGGTGGGCGTCGCGGTCTTCTTCCGTCCGCGGATCGTGCTTCCTGCGGAACAGGACCGCTGGCAGGAGATCCTCACCGGTCGGCCTTTTCTGCTCTTCTCCCGAGAGGCGGAACAGTCCTGGCTTATTGCCTTCGGTATACTGCTCAGCATCACCATCATCGCGGCGCTTGTGTACCGCTTCCGGACGCGCGCTATGCCAGTTGCGGCCGATGCACTAGGCTTGGCTATCCTGCTGCTCTTGCTGGCGTCCGTGGCCTTCCACACGCGCAATGCGCAATTGCTCTACATGGGTGTGCGCTCGCAGACCATCGCCCTGCTGGTGCTGCCCGCTTGGGCGTGTGCCGTGGTGCCGCGCAGTCGCTGGAGCGGCTTGCTCGGCGTAGCTGTCCTCTTGGTACACGTCACGCGGATGATCCACATCGAAGACACCATGGCCTGGAGCGGACAGTCCTTCGAACAGGCACAGGAAGTGGTGGAGCACCTGCCCCTCCACGGCGTTGCGCTGCCCGTTGTGCGCGACGACAACTGGCTGCACGAGCACCTGAGCGCCTTCGCGGCGGCTTCCTATCAAGGTGTCTTCTATTCTCCCGGCGATCATCTCAGCTTCAAGCATCGCCCGGGCGAGAGATGGCAGTTGCGCGACTATTCCGATGGTTTCCAACTCGAACTCAACTGGCTCGAACA
>JANMKC010000367.1:0-21212 GCA_031371785.1 Flavobacteriales bacterium
GCTTACCTGTGCGCAAATGAACGTTACACTGAACGGCACGGTGTCGGGCAGTTTCTTCTGGAGCGGACCGAACAACTTCAGCAGCATGGATGAGGACCCGACCGTAAGCGTTGCAGGCACCTACACCTTGACGGTGACAGGCGTGAACGGCTGCGTCAATAGCGCGCAAGCAGTGGTTGGCGAGAGTATCGCACCACCTGCCGTGCTCACCCAAGGTGGTGTACTGCCTTGCGATGGCAGCGGCCTGCGGATCCAGGCGAACGCCGATGGTGAAGTGGACTACACATGGACCGGCCCCAACGGATTCACCAGCACCAGCAGCCATCCGACGGTGACCGTGGCAGGTACCTACCTAGTGACAGTCACCAGTGACAATGGATGTTCGACAGTGCTCGAAGTACAGGTGACCACCCAGACCTGTGGTGGCTGCGGCCCGATCATCATCGACTGCGGCCCCACCAATATCACCGTGGAGTGCGGTGCACAGCTCGATGCGGAGCACATCGGCGCGCCTCTCTTCCGCAAGGATGTGAACTGCCCCACGGTCCACTACTTCACCTACACGGACACCTACACGGGCGTGTGCCCCCTGATCCTCACGCGTTACTGGACCATGGGCGACGATGCCGGCAACTTCGAGCATTGCACGCAGACCATCACCATCATCGACACGCATGCACCGGTGATCATGAACGTGCCCGCCGACGTGACGGTGGAATGCGACCAAGTACCCTGCCGTTCCTTCACCGTGTGGGCGGAGGACGCGTGCAAGTCGTGGTTCAACGTGGAGACCACCGATGCGGTACAGGCTGGTGAATGCGCGAACTCCTATGTCATCGTGCGCACCTACTGGGCGGTGGACGATTGCGGCAACCTGGGTACGGCCACTCAGCACATCACCGTGCAGGACAACACCCCGCCGCGGATCGTGTGCGAGGAGGAGATCGAACCGGAGATCACCGCTGATTGCGAGCACCTTCCGAAGCCATTGAAGTGCAAGGCGGTGGACAACTGCGGTCCGGAACTGGATGTGATCGTCGCGGACGACCATGGATCCGATGGCGACACGAAGAAGTGCATCGTCACCCGCACCTATACCGCCACCGATGCCTGCGGCAACGCGACGGTGATCACGCAGATCATCCAACTGGTGGGTGAATGCTGCAACAACCTTGACACCAAACCGGTGGACGTGAAGCCTGCGGTGGATGTGCGTCCGAACCCCTTCCGCGACGAATGCACCATCACGTTCAAGTCAGCGGAGAACGGCCGCGCGGTGCTGGACATATTCGACACCAATGGCCGCCCTGTGACCGAGGCGTACAACGCGAACGTGGAAGCAGGGCAGGAGATCCGCGTGCGGTTCTTCGCCGGTGCCGTGGAGCGCGGGGTCTACCAATATCGATTGACGATCGGTGCGCGTGAAGCGCACGGCCGGTTGATCGTGCAGTAAAGAGTGTTCCGATCAAAGCCAACGGCGAGGCTCCCTCACGGTGAGGGGGCCTCGCTGCGTTGATATCCGGGATCCAAAGAACGGATCCGGACACTTCGGTGGATGTGCTTGGTGTCGGCTACTTCGAGGTCATCTCCTCCACACCCGCCCAGTCCGGCGGAACCCCCTGTACCATATAAGTGGCGCAATTGCGCAGGAAGATCTGGGCGGCAAGGTCCTTGGGATCCGCCTCGGTCACCTTCTTGAAGAAGCCGGCCGCATCCGTGAACCGCTGCTCGTAGTAGGCGAGCAAGCCCTGTTCAAGCTGGCTCTTGGTGCCCTCCTTCAGATCGATCACCTGCTGGCTTTGGCCATCGAAGAACTCATGGATCGCCAAGGATGCGCGCTTGCCCTTCATCATCACCTTTCCCAGCGAACGATGGTGGTAGGTGCCGAGGTTGTCGATGCGATCCACCGTGTCCTGGCTCAAGAGGATCGAGGCACCGTAGTATTTGGTGAGACCCTCTACGCGGGAGGCGGTGTTCACCGTGTCGCTCACCACACCCGCGTCCATGCGTTTGTCGTCGCCGATGATGCCCATCATCAGCGGGCCGTAGTGAACGCCGATGCCGATCTGCACCGGAAGCCGGCCCTTGATCTCTCTCGTCCTGTTGTGCTCGGCCACGACCTTCTGCATGTCGATGGCCGCTTTCAATGCGTTCTCCGGGTGGTGTTGGAACAGGGCCATGAGGCCATCGCCCAAAAATTGGTTGACGAATCCGTTGTGCTGCTGGATCACTGGCCCCACGCGGCCCAGGAAGGAATTGAGGAACCTGAAATTCTGGTCCACCGTCATCGATTCGCTCAGTGTGGTGTAGCTGCGGATATCGGCGAACATCACTGCGATGTCGGCTTTGATCTGGTCGCCGAGCTTCACCTCCAGGATGTTCTCCTTGCCCAGGGAGCGCAGGAAATCGCGCGGAACGAAGCGGCTGAAGGAGGTGTTGATCTTGAGCAGGTTCAAGTGCGTCTTGATGCGGGCCAGCAGCTCCAGCCGACTTACCGGCTTGATCAAATAGTCATTGGCGCCGGTGTTGAAGCCCTCCACCAGATCGTTCACCTGGTCGTGCGCCGTGAGCATGATCACCGGCAGTTCACTGGAGAGATACTTCTCGCGAAGGCGCTGGCAGACCTCGTAACCGGTCATGCCGGGCATCATCACGTCCAACAGGACCAGGTCGTAGGTGGATTCCTCCACGGCCTTCAACGCAGCGGCCCCTGATGAAACCAGCCGCAATTCGAACGGGCCGTTGGTAAGGTAGTTCGCCACCACCTGCCGGTTCACCGGCTCATCGTCCACCACGAGTATGCGGAAAGCACCGTCGTGTTCGGGTAGTACGATCGTTACATCCGGCACCGGCGTATCCACGATCCGCTGGCGGGAGAGCGACAGCCCAGGCGCCGGTGCCACCGCGTTCTCCATGGAAACGGGCAGTGTGAACGTGAACGTTGTTCCTTCTCCTTCCACACTCTGCACGGACAGCGTTCCGCCGTGCAGTTCCACCAGCTGTTTGGTGATGGTGAGCCCCAGGCCGGTGCCCCCGAACTGCCGCTGCGCGCTGGCGTCCGCTTGCTCGAATGGAATGAAGATGTCCTTCAGCTTGCCTGCCGGGATGCCAATGCCGGTATCGGTGACGGAGATCGCCACCATGCCGTTCTCTTCGCGTGCGGAAACGGTGACGGAACCTTGCGCGGTGAACTTCACGGAGTTGCCCACCAGGTTCAGCAGGATCTGCTGCAGGCGGTTCTCGTCCGCTATCACGGCAGGTATGTCCCGTGGGATTTCGTTGACCAGTCGCAGGTCCTTGCCAAGGGTGGCGGGCTGCATGATCCGCAGGTCCACCTCCACAATGGTCTTCAGGTCCACCGGCCGCAGCGCCAGGGTGATGTCCTTCTCGCGCAACTTGGAGAAATCCAGGATGTCGTTGATCAAGCTTGCCAGCCTTCGCCCGGAAGAAATGATCATGGAGAGGTTCTCCTTCATGCGGTCCGTGGGTTCGCCCGCCACACCTTGGTACAAGGACTCGCTCAAGCCGATAATGCCGTTGAGGGGCGTGCGCAGCTCGTGCGAAGTGTTCGCCAGGAACTGATCCTTCAGTTTGTCCAATTGCCTAAGGCGTGTGTTCACCGCCTGCTCTTGGATCAGGGCTTTCTTGCGTTCGCGGCGCTTGCGATCACTGATATAGAACGCGGTGCCACCGGCGAGCAAGAGGATGGCCCCACCGGCGAAACCAAGGGTGCGGTTGCGGTTGCGGGCGGCACGGAGGTGTTCGATGGTCTTCTCGTTCTCCAACAGGGTGATTTGATTCACGTGTACGAGGCTGTCAGAGAGCTGTTTCTTCTGGAACGCATAGATCATCTCATGTTGAACTAGGCTCCGAACATTCCCCATGTTGGCGCTGGAGTCTCGGGCAGCGATGAACATCTCAAAATACCGAAATGTGTTGGCCCCGTCGCCCATCGCCTTGTATGAACGGTAAAGGCAATCGCAATTGGTCTCGACCTTCCCCACCCCACCAGTGCGCGATGCAATCTCTAGGCCCTCTGAACAATACTTGATCGCTTCCTTCGCCTTCCCTCGCTTGAGCAGTACTGAACCCAAACTGGCCAAGGCGGATGACCAATTGTCCTTGTCACCGATATCTGAACTGAACACCACCGCCTCCCGGTAGGCTTGCTCCGCCTTATCGGTTTCACCCAAGGCCTCATACGCCTGACCGATATCGATCAAGATTGTCCCCCTCATGTCTTTCGCGTCCAACTCCTCTTGAAGTGACAGTGCTTCGTCAAGGACAAGGAGGGCGCTATCCGGTTTACTTAACTCGAGCAGATTGCTGCCGATGTTGATCCGGAGGGTCAGCACAACGGATTTGTAATCGACCTTGGAAGCGATCGTGAGCGCTTTCTTGTCCATGTCGATGGCGCGCCGATAGTCTCCCTGCTTCGTATAATCGGAGGATAGTTGGGACAGAGACAAAGCCACTCCACGCTGATCCCCGATCGACTCAAAAACGTTCATCGCCTTGTACTTGTGTTCTAACGCCAGCGCAATAAGTCCCATCTCGGAGAACGCTGCTCCCATGTTACCGAAGTTCATGGCCATCACCCGCTTGTTCCCGGACCTTTCGGCCAGGACATTCGACAGGCGGTAGCGGACCAGCGCGGAATCGAATTCACCTCTGAGCATGTGGAGCCTCCCGATGTTCCCATGACAGAACATCACTCCGCCACTATCACCGATGGAGCGATGCATGGCCATCGCCAGTTCGTACTGCTCATGCGCCGACGCATAGTCGCCCATATTCTTGTAGATGATGCCCATATTGTTGTACGCCGCCGCGATGCCCTGCTTGCCGCTGGAATCCGGGAGCATTTGGTATGCTTTTATGGCCTTCCGATAGAGCCCGATTGCGTCTTCGTTACGTCCGTCGATATCCGCAGCCGTACCTAGGTCCCTCAACGCCAAACCAATATTGCAAGCGTCGTTGTGCTCCCTTGCCATGGATAGGAAAGCCTCCCCCAGCCGGGTACTTGAGTCATTGTCTACGAAATGCATGACATGGACAATCCTATGGAGCGCACGCATGCGCTCCTTCGCTTCGCCGCCTTTGTTGTTGTATACTGCCCACAACGAATCCATGTTCTGCGCAGCAAGGGAAGAGGCAAGAGCGGTTAGTACCGATGTAAGTATGAAGCGCATGGCAAAGCGGTGGTTGGCAGCGTGAAGATTGCACGATAGAATGAAATAGACCCTTTGCCTCGCGCGAGCATGGCGCCCGCGCTAAGTCGGGAATGGCTCCTCTCATCTACTCACTTGATGGCCCTGATCGCCGCTATTTCCCCATCATCTCCTCCACGCCTGTCCATTCATCAGTGACATCGTGGATGACGCACGCGGCGCAATTGCGCAACAACTCACCACCTCCACTGTGCCGTAAGGCCAACACCATCCTTGTTAGTGAAAGGCAGAAGGCTCATCCCGTCCGTGCGCTGGTGCTTGTGCAGGGTGGGCACCAGTATGCCCACCGCAGCACCGAACGCGAAGCCAGTGATGACGTCCGATGGGAAATGCTTGCCGCCATGGATCCGGAACAGGCCCGTCAATGCGGGCGGAACGCTGGCCGCGCCATAGAGCAACCAGCGCTTCTTGCCCAGTTCGGGATGGAGATCATCGAGCACTTTCGCTACGAAGAAACAAGCGGTGGCCGTGCTGCTCGTATGTCCGCTGAAGAAGGACGAGCGGTTCACGTTGTCGACTCTTTCCGACAAAGGCGCTTCCGGAATATAGGTCAGTGGCCGGTAGCGATCGGCGAGCACCGCCACATTGGTCTGCACCGCGCTGTTCACCAATATCGATTCGACATACAGAGTAAGGAGTGGCAGCCAGGTGTGCCGGGCTCGCCTGTCGATCACCAGTAACAAAGGCGCCACAACGGAGCCGAAAAGGATCTGGTCGGACGTGATCGCGGAGGACTTGCGCAGGTCCAGGTCGATCCGGAGCGCGCTCCGATCGAAGGCGCTGATGTTCGATGCGCTCAGGGCGTTCACTTGCTCCACTGTGAGATCGGATTTCTTGTTCTGGCCTTGGAAGCCGAGGAAAGTGGCCAGGCCACCGACCCCGACAATGATCGCATCGGGACAAGCATGAACGTGGTACAGGGTGCTGTCCGATACATGTTGACCGAACAGCAAAGCAGGATAGGATATCAATCCAAGGAGCACAGCGCGCATGTCCGCGAAGAACGGGGATTTCACCTGATCAGGCCTGATCACTGGATCAGGAGGTGCGGTTTTCCGCGGGAAGCAGCGGTTTCCGGATCCGGGATGAAGGCATGCGGGCTATGCCGGAATTTCCGAAGTTTGAAGCGGATGAACGAATTGATCGCGAAAACCGAGGCCTTCGTACGGGCGCACGTGGCAGCGCACTTCCCTGCCACGCTCACTTACCACACCATCGACCATATGGCCGAGGTGGCGCAGGGAGCCAAGGAACTCGCCAAACACGCCGACCTCGGCAAACCGCAGAACATCGCGTTGCGCATCGCGGCGTGGTTCCATGATGCGGCATACTATCAAGGCGCTGAGAACCATGAAGCACGAAGCGCCCAATTGGCTGCGGACTTCCTGGTAGGGGAGAAGGTGGACGCGACGACGATCGAACAGGTATTCGCGCTGATCCTTGCCACACGCATCGATGCGCCAGCGAACAATGCGCTGGAGGCGCTCATCAAGGACGCCGACATCGTGCATATCGCACGACCCGATCACTTGGAAAAGAGCGAACGGCTCCGGCAGGAGATCGAGGCCACACAAGGCATACGCCACAAGAAGAAGGAATGGCTCATCGAGAACATCGCCTTTCTGGAGCGCACCACGTTCCTGTCCGAGGCCGCGCGTGCGCTGTGGGACGAAGGGCGCGAACGCAATCTGGCAGCGATGCGCGCCATGTTGCAAGAGCGGGATCTGAAGAAGCAGGACGAAAGGCGGGAGGATGACGAGAAGCAGGCCGAGAAGGACGTGTTGAAAAAGAAAAAGGAGACCGAGCGCGGTGTGGAAACAATGTTCAAGGTCACCATGGGCAGTCACACACGCCTGAGCGCGATCGCTGATCGGAAAGCCAATATGATGCTCAGCGTGAGCTCACTGATCATCGGTGTTGTCCTTTCCCATGTGTTGATCAAGCTGGATACCAACTCGTCCCTGCTCTTTCCCGCAGGGATGCTGACGTTGACCTGTGTGACGACCATCATCACCGCCACCTTGGCCACCCGGCCCAAGGTGACGAAAGGGAACAGCTCCCGGGAGGAGATACTGAAACGCAACGCGAACCTGCTCTTCTTCGGCAACTTCCACAACATGACCTTCCCCGATTTCCATTGGGGTATCCAGCAGGTGATGAACGATCGCGATTTCCTGTACGGCTCGATGACGAGGGATCTGTATTTCCTGGGGCGGGTGCTGCACAGGAAATACCGCTACCTGAACCTGACCTACAACATATTCGCCGTCGGCATCGTGCTGTCCGTGGCTGCCGGTGTCTACGCGGCGTTCACGATGCAAGCCCCCGTTGGCCGGTGATGCGGGTCGAAGCGCCTGCCGGCGCTCGATCCCCCGTCATGGGTCTTCTTGGGACCTGAAGCGAAGCGATGATGATCCGTTCCATGGATGATCATCGATCGCGGAAGCGCGAAGCAGGATATTCGGATCGATGCACGTGGATCCCATGGACAGCGATCCGTTCGGGTATCAGAAGAAGAAGCCAAGGCGCACATCCACCACCGCGTCATCATCGCTGACTCCGTATGTGGCTTGGAGCACAAGCATGTTCAGTGGGCTGATGAAGAGTCCTCCACCTGCGGATGTATGCCAGTAATGGTCATTCACATTGTCCAACCACACGCGGCCCGCATCGGCGAGCGCAATGAGGCCCAAGCGGAAAGGCAGCCCCTTGTTGTGCGAGCGGATGAGGTCCTGCCGGATGTCCAGGTTGCCCAATGCGAGGCTGTTGCCGCTGAAGCGCGTGCGGCGCAACCCACGCATGCCCTCTTGCCCACCGAGGTGGCGGGCCACCAGAGGATCGAGATCACCATCCCTGCGCGATGCCGCCATGCGCAAGGCGATCACCGTACGGGCCTTGAAGATCCGTAGTGGGAAATAGAAACGCAGATCGCCGGCTATGCCGTTCACTTCGCGGTCCTCGTTCAACTCGCGTTGCTCATCGACTTCGGCGTGGAAGCGGATGCCGCGCGCGGGGTCCAGCTCGTTGTCGATGTTGGCCATGGTGTAACTGAACGACGCCCCAGCGTATGCTGCATCGTGCTGAGGGGCGATGGTGATCACCTCCCCCGACTGCCCGGTCGACTTCGCCTGTGAGACGGATCGGTACATACCGGTGAGCCGGAATTCATGGATGCGCCCAACGGTGTGCGCCAGGTAGGGGGCGACTTCGAAAAGGTCGATCCGGTATTGGAAGAGACCCTTGTCATCCGTCCTCTTGGTCCGGTTGCCGAAGCCGAAGAAGTTGTAGTTGAAATCCGGGGCGAGGGCATGTGCGTCAAGACCTGCGGCGAGTTTCCCTATGGCTTCGTTCACGCGGCCGTTGTATGCGATGCGGTATGCGCCGGAGCTCAAGGCGAAGCTCCCGACCAATTTGTGCTGCCACTTGAACGGCTCCACCTTGAAGCCCTGCTTGGTGAATTTGAAGCCGCCGCCGAAGTAGAACCCATCATCGGGATTCGCGCCGATGACGAGCAAGGGCAGCAGCACATTAGGGACGTATTCGTTCCGGTCATAGTCCAGCGCATCCTCGCGTTTGCTGTGTACCAATCGCGCCTCTTTGCCGAGCCTCAACTTGTTGCCCTTGAGCGGCCCACCGCTTTCGTAAACGATGGTGCGTTTGCATGGCCCCCGCACGCGCGAGCTGTCCTGGATCACATCCTTCCTCATGCCGCCGATGATGCGCAGTTCGATCGCTGAGCGAACGTCGCCGGACACCCGGTACTCATCGTTCCCCTCCAGGCCGTAGATGCGGATCTCCTTGGTATCACGCTTCTCGAACACGCGGTGGTAGTAGCGCTTTTTCGCCACTTTCTTTCCGTTCTTCCGAGCGTACATGTTCACTTCCGTGCGCCCGCCGTCCATGCGTTTCACCTCGAAGAACTCGTCCTCGTCGGTGCCCACCACGTTCACGTATTTGGCGAGCCGCACGTACTGGCGTTCCGCGATCCTCGCCAAGCGATCACGCCGCCCTTTCAGGCCGGCGATAATGCGCGGGCCCATGAGCTTGAAGGTGGTGTCAGGGAACAGATGGATGGCGCGTTCGATCACCGCATCGGTCAATTCGCCCCGCATGCTGTCCGCGGTATTGATCCAGGCTGCCCGATCAAGGCCGGTGAGGTAAGCGCGATCCAGGTAGCGCGCGTTGAAATTCTGGCCGTCGATGTTGCGGATGTCGGGTCCGAAGGGTTGGAACTTGATCAGTGCGGGGTCGTGGTTCGCGATGGTGGGCAACAAGCCGTTCTGGGTGAAGAACGCCTGGTCCCGGTCACGCGGGATGGGGCGATAGATCGTACGATCGCCTTGCTTGAAAGTGGCCCAGCGCCATTGATCGTCGTGCCGGTCCCAATCGCCTATCACCATATCCAGCAAACGCGCGCGCAACATCGCCGGTGCGTCCAGCACATCGTCGTGGCCCTTGCGGAACGCCGCGATCATATCACCGGAATTGACCACTTTTTTGGAGTTTCCCAGCGCGGTGTTGTCCGACCAATCACCGCTCGGTCGTTCCTCCATCAGGCAAAGCGAATTGGCGAAGTCATCGCGATAAGGTCCTAAAGCGGGATGATCGGGGAGGTACACGAGTTGCGGGTTGGTATGGTATACACCGACCGCATCCGCCAAGGGAGAAATGGCGATCCCAGCATAAGGATGACTGGCCGCGATCCCATCGGATACGAGGCTTTCCACCACCGTGTTTCGCAGTTCCGGAAGCAGCGCCTGCCCCGGATATTTCTTGATGGAGCGCATCACATAGTCGTGGCCGTTCTCCGCTTTCAGCCGTATGGAGCGTGTTTGCATTCCACCGCCGAGGCCTTTCGCACGCATACCCCCGTAGGCCGTGTCGAGATCGATCACCGGCACGGTGATCGGGGCGGTCCACACGTCGCGGTAGAGGTCGCCCAACAGCAACCGTTTGAAGCCTGACGCTTCCAGATCCTTGTTCGGCACCACGTTCAGACTGGCCGGGAGTTCCGGTTTCGGCCTGGCGGAAAGGGCCTTGAACGCATCGGTCGGAGGACCTTCGATGGCTTGGGACCACAGTGGCTTCGCGCCGTTGGCGATGGTGAAGAAATCAAGGGTCATCGAACCGTCCGGTGCCACTGTGATGCGCGAGAAGCCGCGTTCGCTGGCCCCGAACAGGAGCGGAGCATGGTGGGGCAGCCAGGTCGTTTTGGAGCCGGTGCCGCTCACCACGAAGTGTGTATCGCCGCGCTTCTGGTATTGCAGGGAATGCTCGTGCCCCGAGACATAAACGCTTCCAGGATGTTGATCCAGCACGCCTTCGATGCCTGTGCGGAACGCTTTGTACCGCTCGTGTACCAGGTCCTGCGGGTCGCCGATCAGCCCGCGATAGATCGGATACAGACTTCCAAGGCCCGGCAAGGGGATCCACAAGTTCTTGTTGAGCTGGACAAGGGGGAAGAGGTGGTCGCGGAGCGGGAAGTGACCACCGTGATTGCCGTACGAGTAAAGCGGATGATGCGCGGCAAGGATGATGTGCTTGCCGGCGTATTCCTTGAGCGTTCCATCCAATTGGGCGAGCAGATCCCCCTCATCGGTCACCGCGCACCCATCGCGCTCCCCTTCCGCACGGCGATGAGGATGCAACCACCATTGGGAGTCGATGATCACGAGCACGGCATGCGCTCCGAGTTCCACCACGTCAGGCCCCGGGCAGCCGCCTCCGGGCCTGAACGCGGAGCGATGGAGCGTATCGTCTATGTACTTCTCCTCGCGCAGGAGCGTCTTCCACCCCTGCTTGCCTCCTTGCTGCCAGTCATGATTGCCGGGAATGAAATAGGATACGCCCGGAAAGACCCGAGCGGCATCGATCTGCGCATTGATGTTCAGTTCATCATGCGTCCTCGATGGATCGCCTTTCTTGTGCAGGCCGTAGTCGTAGATATTATCGCCAAGGAAGACAAGCGCGTGCTCCTGCGTGTTGTCGGCGCGTGCCACTTCGTTCAACAGGCTCAACACAGGAGTACTGTACGCCTCACCGGCCTCACCGGCATCACCAATGAGATAGATGGACCAGGTCTTTTCGCTCTTCTCCTGGGCTATGGCCCAGATAGGGATCCCGACCAACCCGCAACACGCGAGGTGAACGAGGGTGCGGGTGGAGAGCATGGTCAAGCGCTTTTCGTTTTCGCTTTCGCGTGCAGGGTGATCTCCGCGCGCACGATGGATTCCAGGTGTTTGAGCCGTTCAAAGGCGAGCATCTGCTTGTTGTAGCGCTTCAGGTCGGCCTCGTTCAATTGGCCCACGTTCCGCAGGTCCATCTTGTCGCTCAGGTCGTGCACCTTCACACGGATGGCCAGGCTGTTCTGCACGACACGGTCGATGTAACCCTCGTAATTCTCCTCCTCGCTTCGCGTCATGTGGAGGAGGCCGACGAGCACGCTCTCCGGGAAACCTTTCTCACGCAGGTCGTCCACCGTGAGTTCCGACCGCTCGAGCACATCGTGGAGCGCACCCAGTAGTTGCTCCTCCATGTCCCGCCCGCGCGTTACCACACGAAGCACATGCAGGAGATAGGGTTGTTCGAAACGGTCCAACTGGCCCTTGTGCACCTTGGCTGCCAATCGTATGGCCTTTACCAGCATATCATCCATGGGCGGAAATTTAGCAGAAACCGGATAGTGATCGGAACGTCCGAACACGAGGTGCTGTGGCGACGGACGGATCTTCGGTCTCGGCTTGCAGCGGATAGGAAGAGAGAAAAGCGGAAGGCTACCGGATCCTGTTGCCTTCCGCTTTCAATGTGGGCACCATCATGCCATGGCCAGCCCGCCCTGCCCAGCGGCTTCCGCGTGCTTCTGCTTGTTCCACGCCCTGCGCATCTTGATCTTCGAGATGATCAGCAGCATCACCGGCACCATGATCAAGGTGAGGAAAGTCGCGAAGCTGAGACCGTAGATCACCGCCCAGCTGAGCGGGCTCCAGAAGATGCTGTTGTCGCCGCCCATGTGTACGTGCGCGTTCAACTCGCTGAAGAGCGTGAAGAAGTTGAAGTTGATGCCGATGGCGAGCGGCAACAGGCCGAGGATGGCGGTGATGGCTGTGAGCAGCACGGGCCGCAGACGGGTCTTGCCGGCGATGATGAGCGCCTCGCGTGCTTCGTCGTTCGGTAACGGCGCGCCTTCCGGCAGGCCCAGCTTGCGGCGGCTGCGCTCGAAGAGCAGGCGCGCGAAATCCATGAGCACGATCGCGTTGTTCACCACCACGCCGATCAGGGAGATGATGCCGAGCATCGTCATCAGGATGATGAAATCCATACGGAACACCACGAGCCCCAGGAACACACCGATGGTACTGAAGAGCACCGTGCTGACCACCACCACTGGCGAGCTGATACTGTTGAACTGCGCGACGATGATCAGGAACACGATGAATAGCGCGACCATGAAGGCCGTGCTCAGGAAGTCCTGGTCCTTCGCCTGGTCCTCCTGCTCGCCGGTGAACTTCAGGTTGAAGTCGTCGCGCACGTGATAGCCGCTGGTCATTTCGTTCTGGATCTGCGCCACCACTTCGTTGTTGTTGTAGCCGTGGATCACATTGCTGCTCACGGTCACCACGCGCTTCAGGTCCTTGCGCTTGATCGCGCTGAACGTGCTCTTGTGTTCGTCGATCGCCACCGCGCTGATAGGCACCTGGCGGATCTGGCCGGTGAGCATGTCGCGGAAGGTGATCTTCATGTTCATCAACTGCTGCGGATCATAGCGGTACTGGTCCTTCAGCCGCACATTGATCTTGTGGTCGTCGTCATCGCCATCGATGCGGTAGGTGCTTACTTCCTTCCCGAAGAGCGCGGTGCGTATCGCGTCGGCGATCTGGTATGTGCTCACGTTCAAACGGCGCGCTTTCGCGCGATCGATCACGATGGGCATCTCGGGTTTCGCGCGGTCGATGTCAATGCGCAGCGCCTCGATCCCCGGAATGTTGCGGCCCTCGATGAAGCTCTTCACACTGTCGGCCTCGGCGATCAATCCTTCGATATCATCACCGCTGATCTCGATGTTGATCGGCTTGCCCGTGGGCGGGCCCGCGGCGTTCTTGTCCACCGTGACGATCACGCCCGGGTAGCCCGCCACGCCTTTCTGCAGCGCGGTAAGCACATCGTTGGTCTTGTGGCCATGGCGGTCGGCGTACTTCACGAAGCTGATGGCGATACGGCCCTTGTGCGGCGTGGCGCTCAGCTCCTGCTGTCCGCTGCCTGGATCACTGGTCCCCTTGCCCACCTGTGCGATCACCGAGCTGACGAGGAAGTTGAACGTGTCCATATTCATGGTGCCATCGGGCATCTTCACCTCGCGCGTCTTCATGTGTTCGGGCGCGTTGATGATCTTCATCACCTGCTTCTCCACAATGCGCGTGATGCTGTCGGTCTTCGCGATGTCCGTACCGATCGGCGCTTCCACGAACACGTTCACGAATTGCGGTTCGTTCTCCGGGAAGAAGGCCGTCTTTGGCGGGAAAACCTTGAAGACGAGAACGAAGGCCGTGATGAGCAGCACGAACGTACCGATCAGGAAGGTACGCGGATGATGCCTTGCGAGCGCGAAGCGCAGGAAGCGCTCGTAGCGCGCTTCGAAGCTTGGCAGCAGCCGGTTCTGGAAAGTCGCGGTGACCGGCACGATGAACTTGGGGAACACCACGAACATGACGCCGATGAAAAGCACCAGCATGCCAAAACCGAAGAGGCCACTCGCCTTCGCCACCGAACCCATGGCGGCGAGCAATGCACCGATCAGCATAACGACCATGGCCTGCCTCCAAGCCTTGCGCATATTCGGGACAGGTTGTCCGATCCTCATGAACTTCGACGCGAGCGCGGGGTTGACCACGAGCGCCACGAAGAGCGAAGAGCCAAGGGCGATCATGAAAGTGATCGGCATCCACCGCATGAACTGGCCCATGAGGCCCGGCCAGAAGATCAACGGAACGAACACCATCACCGTGGCCAGCGTGGCAGCGGCGATCGGCATGGTCACTTCGCCCACGGCGAGTCGCACCGCTTTCGCGGCGGGTTCACCATTGCTCATGTGGCGATAGATGTTCTCCACGATCACGATACCATCGTCCACCAGGCGTCCGAGCGCGAGGATCAATGAGAACAGCACCATGATGTTCAGCGTGACGCCGAACGCGTTGAGGACGCTGAAGGAGATGAACATGCTCATGGGGATCGCGAGCCCCACGAACACCGCGTTGCGCAGGCCGAGGAAGAGCATGAGCACGCCCACCACGAGGATCACACCGAGAATGATGTGGTTCATCAGCTCGTCCACACTGGCGCGTGTCTGGTCGCTTTGATCGCCGGTCTTGGTAATGGTGAGATCGGCGGGAAAGCCGCGACCGCGGTCAAGGGCCAGGATACTCTCGATCGAATCGCTCGCGGTGAGCAGGTTCTCGCCCGCCCGCTTGAACACATCCAGCATCACCACGGGTTTGCCATACTCACGAGCGTAGCTCTCCGCCTCCTTGTAGGCGAACTCCACATCGGCGATATCGCCGAGGCGCACTTCGCGCAGCTTCTCGTTCTTCACCACGATGTCCTTCACCTGGGCGGCGTCCTTGAACTCTCCGATCACGCGCACGGCACGGCGCTGGCCGTTCACCAACAGCTCGCCGCCGCTCATCGTCACGTTCTCGCCTTGAAGCGCTTGAGCGACGTCGCCGAAATTCAATTGCAGTTGTTCCATCTCCGCCAGATCGAGGCTCACGCGCAATTCGCGATCGGGCACGCCGCGGATCTCCACCTTGTTGATCTCCGGCAATCGCTCGATGCGGTCCTTCAAATGCTTCGCGTACACATGCAGTTGCTCCAGCGGATAGTCGCCGCTGAGGTTGATGTTCATCACCGGGGTGAGCTCGCTGAAGTTGAGGTCGAATACGTTCGGCTCGCTCGGCAGGTCACGCGGAAAAGCCACGTCGCCGCGGGCCTTGTCCACGGCGTCCTTCACCTTGCGCAGCGCTTCCGTTGGCGAGATGGCGTTGGTGAACTTCACGTCGATGGCGCTGTAGTTCGGCACGCTCGTGCTCAGGATCTTGTCCACGCCGGTGATGGTGTTGATCTCCTTCTCCAGCGGCTTGGTGATCAGTTTCTCGATGTCCACCACCGAACTGCTGTTGTAGGGCGTGCCCACGTACACCTCGGCCACCACCACCTCCGGGAAACTCTCCTTGGGCATGGCGCGATAGGAGTATATGCCCATGAAGAAGATGAGCACAGTGAGCACGATCACCGTTGTGCTGTTCTTCACCGCCCAGCTCGTTATGGCGAACTGTTTCTCGGGGCCGTGGTGCAGGTCGTTCTCTATCTCGTTGTGGTCCATCGTTCAATTCATTTTACCGCAAAGGGCACAAGGGGCGCGAAGACGGGATCCCTTCCCTGAAATGCCCGATCTGTTCCTTTCAGCATGCATTTCCTTTGTGTTCTTCGTGCTCTTTGCGGTAGTTCTTCTCACAGGTTCGCTATCCGCACGGTCTGCCCGCCGCTCACGTTCTTGCCGCCTTCGTCGATGATGGTCTCGCCGCCTTTCAGCGCGCCAGCTTCCACCGGCGCGATGCTTGTGTTGCCGCGGTATTCGCTCAGCCGCTTGATCATCACTTTGCGCGCTTTGGCTTCATTGTCCTTTGTCTTCTCGGCGACGAACACATAGCTGTTGCCGGTCACATCCTCCAGCACCGCGCGGCTCGGCACCACCAACGCGCTGTCCGCGTTCGCGTCCAGGATGCTGATGTCCGCGAGCAAATTCGGCCGCATGTAGTTCTCGCTCTTCGGCACGCGCACCGCCACTTTGAAGGTGCGGTTCGCCGGATCGATGTACTCTCCCACATGGTCCACCTTCGCGTCGAACGTTTCGCCCACGCTGGGGAAACTGACCTTCACCAGCGATCCGTTCTTCACGCTCCTCACATAGCTCTCTGGCACGTCCGCTTCCAGTTGCACGCCGCTGAGGTCCACGATGCGCAACACGGGAACGCCCGATGCCACCATGTCACCATCGCGCAGCATCACCTCGTCGATGGTGCCGTTGAAGGGTGCTGTGATATTGCTGAGGCGCTGTTGTTCGCGCAAGGTGGCGAGCCCCGCTTCGGCCTGATCCTTCTGTGCTTTCGCTTGCAGGAACATCATCTCGCTACCGATGTGCTGCTTCCATAGCGCGTCCTGTTTCTCGAAGGTCGTCTTCGCGAGTTCGTAGCCTGATTCCGCTTGCGCGATCTGTTTGCCCGCCAGATCGTTGTCCACGCTCACGAGCAATTGGCCAGCGCTCACGCGATCACCGGCCTGCACCTTGATGCCACGCACGCGCCCTGGCATGAAGGCGGAAAGTGCTGCGGCCTTGTCGGCTTTCACGTTGCCATGCACGTCCACGTAATGCCCGAAGGGCGTCACCTTCAGCACGAAGGCGGTCACCGTCGGCAGGTTGCGCTTGATCGACGTGTCGTTCTCGGTGAGCCAGTCCTCGATGGCCTTGATCCGCTTCCCGACCTCATCGTTCACGGCTTTCAGCGAGTCGCGTTCGGCGCGTTTGCGAAGCACTTCGGGGCTGCCGGTGGGCTTGGTGCCGCACGCGGCGATCAGCGCGGCGAGCGAGAGGTATATGATCGTGTTCTTCATCTCTTGGTATGCTGTGGTGGTTCTTCTTCGGTGTTCTCAGTTCATTCCGGTCCCGTCCCTTTCCTCCATCGCCTCCTTGACCTTTTCACGCTCACATTCTCACGCATTCACTCTTTCCCTTTTTCACTCTTTTTCACTCTCTTACATTCATTACACCTTTCAGTAGAGGTCGAGCGCTTTGCGCAGATCGGCGCGCGCCATGAGCAGTTGCACGATGCTCTGCACGTAGCGTTGTTGTTCGAGCAGGTAGTTGCCCTGCTCCTGGGTGAGTTCGAAACTGGCGGCGGAGCCGTTGGTGAACTTCACGCTGGTGCGATCGAAGATGTTCTTTGACAGCTCCAGGCTGTGCTGTTCGGTCTTGTAGTTGTCGAATGCCGTGCGTGCTTGCGAGCGGGCCTGTTCAGCGAAAGTGATCAGCCGTTGTTCGGTGGCGGTGAGGTTCACCTTCGCTTGCTCCAACGTGAGCTGGCTCTGCTTCAAAGCGTGGTAGCGCGCGCCACTGCTGAAGAGCGGAACATCCAGTTTCAATCCCCACAACGTGGTGGGATACCAGCGGTAAGGCCCATTGATCGGGTTGAAGTCCGGCCCGTACCAGTTCTGCTGGTGGCTGAAGAAGCCGTAGAGCGAGGGCAGCGCTTTCGCCTTGTGGTTGCGCACGTCGAGCTCTTCCATTCGGATCATGTCGTTCGCGCCAGCCTCCTCCACGTGGCTCTTCGGGTCGAAGGCCTGATCGATAAGGCCGGTCTCCGCCGCGTCATTGATCAGCTGGTCGAGCTTGTCGGTGAGCGTGATGGGTGTGCCCTGTGCAATGCCGAGCGTGAGCGCGAGGAGCATACGGGCCACGTCCGCCTGCTGTTGGAAGGATCGCTTCTGCGCTTGGGTCTGCTCCAGTTGTATGGTGAGGCGGTCCACGTCGGTGGTCTCCAGGAATCCAGCACCCTGCATGGCGGTGGCCTCATGTTGTGCTTTCTCCAGCAGTGGAATGCCCTCGCCGGTGAGGCGCACACCTTCTTCGGCAGCGAGCACACCGAGATAGGCCTTCGCCGCCTGGTTGCGCGCATCGGCCTCTGTCTTCAACAGGTCGTCGTTGCTCTTGGTGCGGTACTCCTTGGAAGCCTTCAGGCCAGTGAGGTAGCTGCCGTCGAAGATCAATTGGTTCAGTTGCAGCCCGCCGCTGGCCGACCAGGGCACGCCGAACTGCACGGGCACATATTTCGGGGCCTGTGTGTCTGTGGTGAAGAAGTTCGGGATCAATGTGGTGGGCACATCGAGGTAGTCGGTGAGCGAGCCACTGGCGCTGATCTGCGGCAGGCCCATGCCGGTGAGCTCCTTGATGCGCTGCTCCGCCTTCTGCGCTTCCAGATCGCTCGCCTGCACGGCGTAGCTCTGTTTGGCCGCGAGATCGCTCGCCTGTTGCAGGCTCAGGCTCAGCGGGCCTTGCGCGCTCATCAGGGTGCTGATGAGCAACGCGAACGAAGTGGTGGTGTTCTTCATGCGATGACGCGTTCTTTCTTCACTTTCTTCTCCAAGTACTCCAGTCCCTTCTTGCTGGCGATGCCGCGGATATGATAGCGGTACTGCTCCCACAGCACGTCCGCGAAGGGATGCTCGCTCGGCGGGAAGAGCTCGCCATCGAAGCACATGTCGAAGCGGCTGATGTAGATGCGCGCGAGGATGTCCACGTTGATGTCCTCGCGGTACAACCCTTCCTTCATGCCCTTGCGCAGGTTCTTCACCATGCACTCGTAGATCTCGGCCTGCTTGGTGCTCATCAGGTGCTTCCATGCGGCGGGGTGGTACTTCTCCAGGTCGAAGTGGATGCTCGGATGCATCTTGCCCACCATCGCCGCCACGTGCAGGTTGATCTCCATCAGTTCATCGATGGCGTTGTGGCCCTGTTTGCAGATGGCATCGATGCGTAGACGGTTCTGGGCGCTGATATACTTCACCGCCCGCTCCACCAGGTCGTTCTTGTCCGTGAAGTGCTCATAGAGCGTCTTCTTGCTGATGTGCAGCTGCGTGGCCACATCGTCCATCGTCATGCTCTTGATGCCGTTGCGCATGAAGAGCCGGTGGGCCTGCTCGATGATGGTGCGGGTCTTCTCGTCCATTGCCTTTGGAGGTGAGCCTCCGGAAAGCGGTCGCAAACGTAGGACGAATATCCCAATGGAAACACTTTACTACATAAAATGTTTCCTGTAGTGGTGAGGCCGTCGGAGATGTGCGGGGATGTGGCGGAACAAGTGCCGACCTTGCGACTTGTGAAGCACCTTCGCCGTTCCATGGTGCCGGTCCCGATGCCTGTGCGTGCGCTTCTCTTCGCTCTGCCGATGGCATGGTGTACCAGCGGTCTTGTCGCCCAAACGCGCTCCTCAACGGAGTCGCTTCTGGACAGCGCCGGATCCAGCATCCGTTCAGGGGATTCGGGGCACGCCCGTGACCAACTGAACCCGCTGGTCGCTGACCTGTCGCGCCAGCACGACACGTTGCATCTGGTGCGCGCATTGAACCACTTGGCACGGGCCAGCTACGACCTGGGCGACCCCACATCATCATTGCGCTACAGCCAACGCGTGGTGGAACTGGGCACGAAGGCGAAGGCGTTCGACGCGGTCGGTTCAGCGCTCATGTTCCAGGCGATCGTCGCTGATCAGGTGAGCCCGCCCGACACGGTGAAGAACCTCTACGAG
This sequence comes from Flavobacteriales bacterium, assembly GCA_031371785.1. GTDB lineage: Bacteria > Bacteroidota > Bacteroidia > Flavobacteriales_F > PHOS-HE28 > PHOS-HE28. The sequence continues at coordinate 19,589 of JANMKC010000367.1, forward strand.
CGCGCGCTGCGCTACTACCTGTTGGCCGGTGATACGGCGGCATGCGCCGTGGTCTATGACAACCTCGGCTACTACCCGTTGCTTCATGGCGATATTCCTGGAGCGATGGCCCTCAGCGAAAAAGGACTGGCCTGCCTGCGCGATACCACGCATGTCAACTTCCATCGATCGGCCGCCATCATCGAGAGCTCGTTGTGCAACTACCACACCTGGTCCAACAATGCGCATGGAGGTATCGAACACGGGCTGCGCTCGGTGAGGCATGCCGAACGGAGCGGGGACCTTCCCCAACTCGTCCACTCCATCACACAATTGGCCGGCACGTATGCGCAAATTGGGGAGTACCGGCGCGCGCTTCCCTTGTTGCTCCGCTCGGATTCGCTCGCTCGCGCGCGCAGCATGCCCTTGAACAAGCGCCGTGATATCCCGGAACTCCTGAGCGGTGTGTACGAGGCGCTCGGCGACCCGGTGAACGCCCTGCGTTACTACAAGGAGCGTTCGGCCTTGCACGACAGTTTGCGCAACGATGTCGTGCGCAAGGAGGTGGAGCGTATGCAAAGGCGTCAGCAACACATGGGGGACAGCCTGTTGCAAGTGGAAGCACTGAAGACCCAGGAGATCGGCAACCAGAAACGGCTCGCGGAGGAAAGAGGCCGTCGCAACATGATCGGCGCATTGGCGGTGGTGGTGGGCGTTGTGGCCGTTTCGGTGTGGAGCCGCCTGCGATTGACGCGCCGCAAGAACGCCGAGATCCTTGACGCGCAGGAACAATTGGTCGCGAGCGAGAAGGCCCGCGAGGCCGAGCAGGTGCGTACCCGCATCGCACGCGATGTGCACGACGACATCAGCAGCGACCTCACCAAGATCGGCATGCTCGGTAGTGATGTGCGCAGGGAGCTGGGCGAGCATGCAGGCGCTGCGGGCGAGAAACTGGAACGCATCAAAGAGCTCTCGCGCGAAGTGGGCCGCTCCCTGCAGGATGTGATCTGGGCTGTGGATCCCACACGCGACTCAGCGCGCGAACTGGTCGACCGGTCGCGCACGTATGCCGAGCGCATGCTCCACGGTGCGCAGCTCATCGCCACGCTGCGCTTCGAGCACGAGGGGGCGGATGTCGCGATCGATCCCGCCACGCGACGCGATGTCTTTCTGCTGTTCAAGGAGTCCCTGAACAATGCGTTGAAGTACGCGAATGCTTCCGCCGTGGAGATCCACTTGCTCACGAACGCGAACGGATTTGAATTGCGCGTACGCGATGATGGTCGCGGCTTCGACCCTTCGACTGCGCGGGGCATGGGCAACGGTCTGATCAACATGGAAGAGCGCGCGCGACGGCTCGGAGCCTTGTTCGCCATATCCTCCGCACCCGGCAAGGGCACAGAAGTTTCGGCGAAGGCCGCCTGGAGCGGACCGCATCTCGGGATCAGGGTGTAAATTGCGCGTATGGCGCAGCGACCGATAGGTGTGGCGATCGTGGAGGACGACAAGGAGCAGGGGGAGCTGCTGCGCGGCTGGATCGTGCGCGCGGTGGACCTGCGCATGATACATGTGTTCCACAACAGTGCCCAGTTCCTCGAAGCACTACCGAAGCTCGATGTGGACGTGGTGCTCATGGACATCAACA
>JANMKC010000405.1:0-12749 GCA_031371785.1 Flavobacteriales bacterium
CGTGTTGGGCATGCTCTGCGGCCTTGGCGTCTTCGCGTCTCTGCGTTCCTCTTTGTATTGGAAGATGAGCATCGATCCGCAACCATTTTCCAAGAAACGTGTGATCGGCGTGGATCTCTCTACGGGATCCTTCAGCGACCACATCCATGCGTTCGCCGCGCTGGGCCGTGAACATCGCTCCAGCTATGTGTGCTGCGTGAACGTTCACATGTGCGTGGAGGCGCACAATGATCCCTCTTTCGCGCGCATCGTCAATGATGCCGACCTCGCCACCGTAGACGGCATGCCGATGTTGAAGTGCCTCGAACGCTTCCACCACATCAAGCAGGAACGCGTGGCGGGCAACGACATCATGCCCGCATTGATGGCCGAAGCGGAACGGCAGGATCTCGGCATCTACCTCTATGGCGGCGAGCGGAACGTGCTGGACATCATCATCGTGAAAGCCGCGCAACAGTTCCCGAAGCTGCGCATCGTCGGGACCTTCTCACCGCCCTTCCGGCCGCTCACCGAGGAGGAAATGCGCGAGGCCGCACAGCGCATCAATGCCAGTGGCGCGCACATCGTGATGGTTTCCCTCGGCTGCCCCAAGCAGGAGCGTTGGATGGCCGCGATGAAAGGACCGGTACGCGCCATCATGCTCGGCCTCGGCGGGGCCTTCTTGCTCTATGCGGGCATGGATACCCGCGCGCCCAAGTGGATGCGCGACCTCTCGCTCGAATGGCTCTACCGACTTGCCTTGGAACCGGGGCGGTTGTGGAAGCGGTACTTGGTGACGAATACGCGGTTCATGTGGTTGGTGGTGAAGGCGATGGTGGGGGGGAACAAGTGATATGCGCACGAGCGCGGACGCTCGCGCGATTTTGGGGCCGCTCTCTTCGAATTCCGGATGAGCGGGGCATTGGACGCCATTCTCCCACGTACGCTGGCCGTTCATCGTTGCACCACTAATCGCACAAAGGACCGTGATTTCTTGCTGGTTAATCGCGCTACATAAGTTCCGGGAGGGTCTTTAGAAAGATCAATGGTCGCGCCCGCTGTTCGTATTACTGGTCTTCCCAGCGGATCAAACACCTCGATGCTCGCGCTCTCATCCGTACCCACTTTGAACAACCCGGCCGAAGGATTGGGGGTTGCCATTGGCTTGGTCAGCGTGCTGGTTTCCATGATCCCGATGGCCAAAGAACAACAAGCTGGCCCCCCAGGCCAGCCTACAATGTTATCGAAAATGTTGTCGTATAGAAACACATTCACATTCTGTATACAAGCACAATTCAATATGCGCTCATCAAAACTAGACCGACGATGCAAACATGCACCCCCTGAAGTGCCCATCCCGGCCTGCCAGAAGAAGCTGGACGGTGGAAAGAAGTCACTGACACCCACCTGACATGGCAAATGCAAATACTGTCGATAAACGGAAACCCCAAGATGGTTGAACCACCGCACGGAATCGACCACTACATCGTACAACGCATAATTGTGAAATACCAATCCGGTAGCACATTGCACGACCGAATTCCATACCAATACGTCATGGACGGTATCACCAGCCAGAGCTGCAGTATCACCAGTAAGGTACTCCGTTATGGAATCTGGCATGAACATATAGCCCCTACCCTCATTTGTTGAGCGCACATAGTATCGGTTCACATACCCTGACCAGTTCTCGGGGTATTCTTGCATGCGTTGGTAAACGCGACCATCAATCACTGTGTCCGGATCATCGTCCATGATCAAGGCCATATTGTAATCTGGAGGGTAGTTTGCATCCGTTAGAGCGTAGCAGGCGTGCGAGATAGGGTAAAACTGACACCATGCTACTGTTGAAATGAGCGTGCACGCTACCGAGGTCAATTGGTGGCACATAGATCCGATCAATTGATGACAACACGCCCAATCTTCACTACCGATCCGTTCTCCCAACGGACGGTGTACAGTCCAGGACGCAGGGCGGAAACATCAACCTGCTCCAAACCATTCTGTAATTGCCGCTCGAGCACGAGTTGGCCCGTGGTATCATAGATGCGGATCGTCGTCAAACTCGGTGCACTGTCATTCTCTCCTGGATCCAGTGTTAGTACATCATGCGCGGGATCCGGAAACACCAACATGGTTTCATCTTCATCGTCTCGTTCTTTGTTCAGATCAGACTGAACAAAAATCGCCGCTTTGGGCTGAAAACTGTTTCCTGGCACATCACAAGGATGAATGAATGCATGGAACTTTGCGCCCTGTTCAGCGTGGAAGCCAGGGGTGAGATGCACATCGTTACCGGCTCGATAACTGACCTTGCGACCAATTGACACGGTTGCTTCGGAGGTTATTATGTCCGACGCTTCGAGAAACACGTCGTCGAAATATGTGCCGCCCCCACATTGGCGCGAGACTTCCGCGCGCTGCGGCTTGTGGCGCGGGAGAGCGGGTGTCTCGTGCCATTGAACAAATGTAGTTCGCGAGCATCGGTGGAGACTGCGTCCCCCGACCCGCGCTCGGATGTTCGCTGTAGAAGTGGATCCCGGTGCTCGGGTGTTTCCCGAGTGCCTGCTTGTGGATCGGCCTCCGGCCGTTCCGGGTCCATGTCCGTGCATGTTCGGGATGGGTCTTGCTGGTTGGTGAAAATAGATCCGGTGGTGTACCGATCGTATCGTATATCGCCGGAGGCGGGTCCTTGGCCGAGCACTCGGAAAACAGCCGAGCGCCGGTTCTGCTCCTTGGCCGAACGCTGTTCTTGTTTTTACCATCGCGATCCGATAGTTCCACCATATTCTTCGATCGTGTGCGAGATCAATTCGTCTGCAACACCCCACCGCCCGCCACTTGTATCGGCGGGGTGTACCGCCACCAATCGTTCAACACCTGCCGGTCCGCTGAACCAGTTCCCAAGTATGCGTAACCATCAATGGAAAGCGCCACGGCTCCGGCGCGCGCCGTTCCGGGGAACGCCCACATCTTCGACCAGCTGTTCGTTGCTGGGACATAGGCCCAAGTCGTGTTTCCTGCGGTGCCGCAGTCAACAACATAGCCGCGATCGGAGAATCCAAAGCCGGCAGCACCATAACAGGCGACATTGGCGTAATCGGCCTTCTGTGTCCAAGAGTTGTTCGTCGGGTCATAGCACCAAAGGTCTTTGAGCGGAGCAACACGCGATAGGCCCGATGAACTTTCAGAACCGGAAGCACCCGTGGTCACATAGCCCTTCGATCCAATTGCGAAAGCGACCGCTTGCGATCGGGCCGTGCCCGCAAGATCGGCCTTTGAGGTCCACACATTGGTCACCGGATCATAGCACCATAGATCCTTCTTGTCGCTGGTCGCACCACGCCCGCCGCACACATAGGTCTTCCCGGCAACGGTAAAGGAGCAAGCGTTCATGCGTGCTTCACCCGGCATGGCTGCTTTGATGGTCCACTGATTGGTGGCCGGGTCATAGCACCAGAGGTCGCTCAAACGGGTGCCATTGCTGCCGCCCAGAATGAAGCCCTTGGTCGCGGAGGAGAATCCGACCGCCCCGATGCGTGCGCCACCGGCGAGATCCGCTTTCTGCGACCATGCATCCGTGGCCGGGTCATAGCACCAGAGATCCTTGCGCAGTTCGCCCTTTTCGCCAGCGCATACATACCCCTTGCCAGCCACGGAGAAAGAGGCCGCTCCCCTGCGGGCCTTTCCACTGAATGGTGACTTTACCGAGAACCGATCATTGGTGTGATCGTATTCCCAGATATCGGACAGGAACGTGGCGTCCAGTTGTGAGGGGTTGCGCAAGCCGCACGCGATGTATCCTTTGTTGCTGACGACGAACGCCACGGCCGCTGTCCGGCCATCCGTGCCAACGTCGGCTGCGGTGGACCAGGTATTCGTGGCCAGATCATAACGCCGCAGATCCTTCAACGGTGTAGTTGTTCCGGCCAGCGTGCCGCAACCGATAGCTCCCTTGCCCGCGACAGCGAAGCCGACGGCGTAATTGCGGGAGGTGGTGGCCAGATCAGCGATCCGCACCCACGCGTTCGTGGCGGGATCATAGCTCCAGCACTGTGCATCCGCCGATCCGGCGCACACGTAGCCCTTGGTGCCCAATGTGAAACCGGCAGCAGCCGATCGCGCGCTGCCACCGTAGTCGGCACGCTTCGTCCAGGCGTTCATTGCTGGGTCGTATTCCCAGTTCTCGCGCGTGGTGGCTCCTCCGCTCAACATGCCCGTCGTCATATACCCTTTGCTGCCGATCGATAAACCCACGGCGCTGTGGCGGGCCGTTCCCGGAAGGTCGGCCTTGGCCGCCCACGAATTCGTCCCGGGATCGTAGCACCAGAGGTCTTTCACCACGTCGAACGTGCCTCCACCCCTGGCGAACAAGCTGGTTGCACCGCTGCACACATACCCTTTGCCACCCACCGCGAAAGCACTCGCATAGATGCGCGCGGCTCCTGGCAGGTCGGCCCGTTGTGTCCAGGTCCCTGTTGCGGGATCGAAGGCCCAGAGGTCGCTCAGCAACCGCGTGTTCGCATCACCACCGGTCACATAGACTTTTCCACCGATCACAAAGGCAGCGGCACCGGCGCGGGGCATGATCTCGGGTACCGTGATCTGCGCATAGCCCACCGCGTTGCGTTGGGTCCAACTGCCCATGGAGAGGCTTTGTTGTGGTGTCTGCGCTGGACTGGTTATGGGGCCGAAGAATGTGCCGGATACAACGGCGATGGAAAACATCCTGTTGGTTGAAAGCATCTTATCGTTTGTTTTTGTGGTGTCCTTCCGCATGCAAGGTGCGCGGGTGGTTTGCTGTCATGGTCAGGGTACGAACTCCCACAAATCATTGATGGCACCACCCCGCACCTATGCCTAAATATCCTCTGGTACCCATGGAGAAGCATACGGCGCTCTGGGCGGATCCTGTGGTGAGTAGGACAAGATCATTCGGGGGCTGATAGAATACGGAGCGCATAGGATCCAAAAGTAGTTGAGCTTCCTTGGGCTTCTCCTGAGGCTTGCTTTCTGGCCCGTATGCCTAAATGCTTCTTCGAGGGACAGGGTGGACGCAGTAGGGTCGGGCTGGGGAACTTGAGGCTCGAACGTGACCTTCGACCAATGTCCCGTTCGAAGGTGTCACTAAGCAGGAACTTCGACGAATTCACTATTTTTATCGACAAAGTTGACTATTGGCCTGACGCTCGTCTACATTTGCCCCCGTTCGTTCAGCAGGCCAAGACCATAGGAGACCTCGTGGAAAACCCCACACACCCGCGCCCCAAGCTCTCCCTGCCGAACCTGCGCGGCAACGGCCGCGTATCGCGCCCCGAACTGAACCAAGAGCTGGCTACCTTGCTGCGCTCAAGTCAACGCTCCTTCCAGAGCATGCGTAGCGGCATCAACCAAGTATTCACGTTGGAACCTTTGACCACGGTCAAGGACCTCATCATCGTAGGGGATGGGCCGGCCGCACAGGAGATCTTCCAGTACTGCCAGGACCAGACCGTCCGCGGTTATCGCTTCCGCGGGCTCTTCAGCGACAAGCCTGTGGAGGGCGTGCTCGGCCCCCAGCGCATCGGCGACGTGGAGGCCGCCAAGACCTTCGCTGTTCAGAACCGTATCGACATCGTGTACTGCGCACTGCCCGGCACGCGTAAGAATGAGATCACCGACCTGATGGAGTATTGCGAGCGCAATACCATCCGCTTCCGCGTGATCCCCAGCGGCGACAGTTTCATTCCTGTGGTGCAGACCACCGAACTGGAGTTCCACGGCGCGGTGCCGGTGAGCAAGCTCCGCAGTGAACCACTCGATCATCGCATGAGCCGCATGGCCAAGCGCGCCTTCGACATCGTCTTCTCAGTAGCTGTGATCGTGGGCGTGATCAGCTGGCTGTTCCCGATCCTCGCTCTGCTGGTGAAGCTCTCTTCACCGGGTCCGGTGTTCTTCAAGCAGACGCGTTTGGGCGAGGGCAAGAAGAAGTTCAGCTGCTACAAGTTCCGCAGCATGCGCATGAACGGACAGGCGGACAAACAGGCCACGAAGAACGACCCGCGCGTGACCCGTGTTGGTGCCTTCCTGCGCAAAAGCAACCTTGACGAGATGCCGCAGTTCTTCAATGTGCTTATCGGACAGATGAGCGTTGTGGGACCCCGCCCCCACCCGCTCCGCCTCAATGACCAGTTCCGCGACATCATCGACAAGTACATGGTGCGCCACTTCGTTCGGCCGGGCATCACCGGTTGGGCGCAAGTACAAGGTTTCCGTGGCGAAACACGCACCCCCGAACTGATGGAGAAGCGCGTGGACCTGGACGTGTGGTACTTGGAGAACTGGTCCTTCCTGCTCGACCTGAAGATCGTGGTGAAGACCGTGACAAACATGTTCCGCAAGGACGAGATGGCTTACTGAGCTGGGCCGGGTAAGACATTGAAGAGTCCCGAAGCATCGGGACTTTTTCATTCAACACCCTTGCTGGTCAAGCTCATGCGCCTATATTTGCCGTCCTTTTCAAAGACCCCATGGCCAACCACAAGAGCGCGCTGAAACGAGTGCGCCAGACGGAAACGCGCAACGAGCGCAACCGCTACCAGCACAAGACCACCCGCAACGCGGTGCGCGACCTGCGTGCTGCCACCACCAAAAAGGACGCGGAGAAACTGCTTCCAGCTACGGAAAGCATGCTGGACAAATTGGCCAAGACGAAAGTGATCCACAAGAACAAGGCGGCGAACCTGAAGAGCAGCCTCCGCCTGCATGTGAGCAAGTTGAAGTAACGGACCCCGTGGTCCGCTGACGCACAAGGACAGGTCCTCGCATGAGGGCCTGTTCGTTTTTCCAGCCTGATGGAGCCCCCCGGAACCGAAACCAAGCTCAGCATCCGCGATTGGGCTGCGGACGATAGGCCACGCGAGCGTTTGCTGAAGCTGGGGGCGAAAGCATTGAGCGATGCCGAACTCGTGGCCATCCTTATACGCGCAGGCACTCCGAAGGACAGCGCTTTGGACTTGGCCAAGATCATCATGAACCGCGCGGGCAATGACCTGCACAAGCTGGCCGCTACTTCAATCACCGAACTGATGAAGATCAACGGCGTGGGCGAAGCGAAGGCGTTGAGCATCGTGGCCGCGTTGGAACTGGGACAGCGGAGACGTGCGCAAGCGATCGAAGAGCGACCACAAGTACACGCCAGCCAGAGCGCCTTCGATCTCCTCCGCCCGTTGGTGGCCGATCTGCCGCATGAGGAATTCTGGTTGTTGCTGCTGGACCGTGGCAATCGTTTGCTGAGCCACTGCCGCGTGAGCGAGGGCGGCATGCACGGTACCGTGGCCGACCCCAAGCGCATCTTCCGCGAAGCGCTCGAACGGCGGGCGAGCTCGGTGGTGCTATGCCACAATCATCCATCGGGGCAACTGCGGCCCAGCAGCGAGGACATCGCGCTCACGAAGAAATTGGTGGACGGCGGACGGCTGCTGGACATCACGGTACAGGACCACTTGATCATCACGGTAAGCGGTTACTACAGTTTCGCGGACAATGGGCAGCTCTGAGGAATTCGGTTCACCACAGAGGCACGGTGGGCACATAGAAATGCGAGTACTTCAACCCACGAAAGAACACCGATGAGCGCAGCATTCTCCGCGCCTCTGCGTCTCTGCGTGAGAGACCTGACGGCCTGACATGTCTTCCCCCCTTCGCATACTCACCGTTATCGGGGCGCGGCCGCAGATCATCAAGGCGGCAGCGATCAGCCGTGCGATACTCACCTCGTTCAGCGACCGGATCAAGGAGACCTTGCTGCACACCGGCCAGCATTACGATGCGAACATGAGCCAGGTGTTCTTCGATGAGCTCGGCATTCCAGCGGCCGACATCAACCTGCACGTGGGCAGCGGCGGACATGGCGCACAGACCGCACGCATGATCGATGGCATCGAACAGGTGCTGCTGAAGAACGAACATGACGTGGTGCTCCTCTATGGTGATACCAACAGCACGCTCGCTGGCGCAGTGGCCGCGGCCAAGCTGCTTATCCCGGTGGCACATGTGGAAGCGGGCCTGCGCTCGTTCAACAAGCGCATGCCCGAAGAGATCAACCGCATCGTTTGCGATCATTGCAGCACATGGCTTTTCTGCCCAACGGACACCGCCGTAAAGAACCTGCGGAACGAAGGCTTCGCTAGCTCAAACAGCGCCCAACCTTCCGCTGATGAACCACATGTGATCCAGTGCGGCGATGTGATGTACGACAACAGCCTGCACTTCGCCTCTCTTTCCAAAGAACGCTCGACGATCCTGAAAGATCTTGGTCTTGCGGAAGGCGGGTTCATTCTTGTCACGTTGCATCGCGACCACAACACGGACGATGCGCTGCGGCTCAACGCGATCTTCCGGACAATGCTCGAACTACATACGCGACATGTGTTGCCGTTCGTTCTTCCGCTGCATCCACGCACACGGAAAATGATGGACATGCTTCTTGAACCGGACCTGCGCGACGCTCTTTCGCGATCAACGGGTTTCCACCTTGTTCCCCCTGCGGGCTTTCTTGATATGATCGGGCTGGAAAGCGCTGCGAGGCTCGTGATCACCGACAGCGGTGGCGTGCAGAAGGAAGCCTACTTCTTCAGCAAACCCTGTGTGATCCTCAGGCCGGAGACCGAATGGGTGGAACTGGTGGAACGCGACCAGGCCGTGCTCGCCGATGCCGATCCAGGGCGCATCCGTTCGGCGGCGGATCGCTACATGCGCGATGGCGCGCCCGCGTGTCCTTCGCTCTTCGGCGATGGGCGCGCGGCTGAACGTATCTGTGAGGAATTGATCCGCGCCTGGTGATCCGATCGCTCATCGACTACGGCCGCTTCTTCGCCCGTTCGCTTATGCACGCGGACGAAAGGGCGCTTCTTCTTTCGCATCGCGCACGACCCGATCGTAACCAACGAACTGATCCCAAAGAGGCACTTCGCGCAGCGATCACTTGGCTGATGCGTGCCCAGGGCCAGAACGCCGATGGTGGCATGGGCAGCTATCATCTCGTGAACGGGTGGGGCGCGTCCTACCCGGAAACCACAGGGTACCTCATTCCCACATTGCTCGCGGCGAGCGAACATCTCAACTGGCCCGAACCGACGGAACGCGCTATCCGCGCAGCGGAATGGCTGCTCACCATCCAGCGCGCTGACGGCGGCTGGCAAGGTGGACGCATCGGCGAGGGCAGGCCATCGATCGTGTTCAACACCGCACAGGCTATCCGAGGGATGCTTGCTGCCCACAACGCTACCAAGCGTGATGAATTCCTTGTTTCCGCAACACGCGCGGCGACATGGATCATAGCCGTGCAGGAAGAGGATGGCGCTTGGCGGAAGCACAATTTTCTTGGTGCCGCCCGTGTCTATGATGCATACGTCGATGCGCCATTGCTGAAGCTCCACTCGCTCACCGGTGATGATCGCTTCACGGTTGCGGCCGAACGGAACCTGGCATGGATCCTCTCACAGCAGCAGGCCAACGGTTGGTTCGCCAACTGCGATAACACGATCAAGCACAACGACCGCCCCATCACCCACACCCTCGCTTACACCATCGACGGGTTGATCGAATGCGGGATCGCAATGGGTAATGAACGGCTCATCACCGCAGCGCGCAAAGCAGCCGACCGATCGCTTGAACGCTTTCTGACGACCTTTTGGTTGAACGGCCGCTATGCCGAACAGTGGAGGGGCAGCGGATCCTTGATCACCACCGGATGCGCGCAGTTGGCCATCGCGTGGGCGCGCTTGCACGCGATCACTGGAGATGCACGCTACGCCGAAGGGCTGCACCGCATGTGCGACCTGCTCATCGCGATCCAACAGAAGTCCTCGCTCGGCCCGCAGCATGCACGCGGCGCGATGCCCGGCTCTTATCCGATCTGGGGTCGCTACGAGAAGTTCGCTTTTCCGAATTGGGCCACGAAATACTTCGCGGACGCATTGCTTTGCGCCGAAGGCCGACTTCCGGCGTTCTGATCCACTGTGGAAGCCTTCGATCCCATCGCGTTGTTCAAACGATCCGCACGGGCTTGGCCCGAGCGCGAGGCGTTGCGCGTTCAAGGAAGGTCCATCACGTACGCCGAACTGGACCGCTGGTCGGGCTCGATCGCGCGAACCATCCTGGAAGCAGGTGCCGACAATGAGCGCATCGCATTCCTCGCCGATCTTGAAGCCTCATCCTACGCAACGATCCTCGGCATCCTGAAAGCCGGTTGTTCCTACGTGCCCCTGCATCCCGACGGGCCTTCTGCCAGATGGACCTCGATGATCGAACGGTGTGGCGCACGCTTCGGCATCAAGCATTCCAAGATCGCTGTCCCCGCGCCACAGCTCATCGTGCTTCCAACGTTGGAGGAAGCACAAGGGACGATCGATGAGATGAACGTTACCGATCGCGAAGCCTACGTGCTCTTCACTTCCGGCAGCACTGGCGGACCCAAGGGCGTTTCTGTTCTCCGAGCGAACGTCGCCGCCTATCTGCGGAATACACTGAGCATGTCCGACTTCAACGAGCGCGATCGCTTCACACAATTCTTCGCGCTCACCTTCGACCTCAGCGTACACGACCTCTTCGTCTGTTGGGGCGCAGGGGCCTGCCTTTGTGTTCCTCCTGAGGACAGCGCATTGCGCGCTGCCGAGTTCGTTCGTGAGAACGGTATCACGGTGTGGTTCTCGGTACCCGCATTGCCTGCGGTGATGCAACGCATGCGCGCGCTTGCGCCGAACGCGATGCCTTCCCTGCGCTTGGCGTTCTTCTGTGGTGAGGCGCTGCCTTGGGCCACCGTCCGTTCTTTCAGCGAAGCAGCGCCCCGAAGCCGCATCATCAACCTCTACGGCCCCACGGAAACCACCATAGCGACCACATCATTCGAAGTGGATCTCTCGCGCATGCCAACTGAGGGCATTGTGCCCATCGGCCAAGTGTTCCCGCAACATGCCTCAACGATCGTGGGTGACGAACTGCACCTCAGCGGACCGCAGGTGAGCGCTGGTTACGTGAACGATCCAGCGGCGAACGCGAAAAACTTCGTCCAGCTTCCCGGATCGACCGCCCGCTGGTACCGCACCGGCGATCGCGTGCGTATGGATGAAGCCGGGATCATGCACTTCGCAGGACGAATCGATGACCAGGTGAAAGTGCTCGGCCACCGGGTGGAACCGGGCGAAGTGGACGCGTTGCTCGAACCGCGGTTGCACAGCGGTCGCTCGATCACTGTGCCCGTGCATGAAGCCGGGGCAACGCGCCTCGTTACATTTATCAACGTGACCGCCGATATCCCCGAACTGCTCGCCTACTGCCGTCAACAACTGCCGTCCTACATGGTGCCCGAACGCATCGCGCACATTGCGACCTGGCCGCTCACGCCACATGGGAAAGTAGACCGTCAACGCTTGATCGCGATCGCTGCACATGGCTGATCAGCATGTTCGTTCCTTGATCGCGACCAAGCTGGACGGTCGTTTGAAGCGCATGGGCATCACCGCTGGTGATCTTGCCGATGACCTGGACCTGGTGCGCAGCGGCGTTCTCGATTCGCTCGGCTTCGTGGACCTGATCGCCGATCTGGAGAACGCTACCGGCATGAGGATCGATCTGGAGAACGCGCTCGGAGAAAAGGACACGACGACCATGCGCGGTGTGCTCGCGTTGTTCCAACCGAAGCCATGACCGACGCGCGCATCCGCACCATCACCAGCGCCGACGATCCCGCCATCGCCGCCATCGCACCGCTTTTTGTGGCGATGCACAACGAGATGGCCGCGCAAGGCATGCTCCTGCGCTTGGCTCCGGAGGGTGCTGCCATCTGGCTGAAGAGCGTTGGCGCTGGGCTGGAACGGTTCGGCCGTTTGGCGGTCGCGGAACGGGATGGGACGATCATCGGCTTCGCGCACGCGGCGGTGAAGCTGGCTCCGGAGCATCTCGGCGGCTTGCGCATCGGACATATTTCCCATGTGTATGTGGAACCCAAGCACCGTCGCACAGGCATCGCGCGATCGCTCGCGAGCAACCTGCACGAGTGGCTTCGTGCGAAAGAGGTGGCCAGCATCGAACTACAGGTCGTGCATGGCAATATCGCAGGAGCCGCGTTCTGGCGCGCGCTCGGTTACGCGGACGAACTCTTGCAAATGCGCAAACAGTGAGCGGCACGCCGTTCGATCTCAATACATGGCCCGCGCGTTTCGGGATCAAGGAAGGCGACACGGTGCAGCTGATGGCCGATGTGACGCGGATGGCCTGGAACGCACGCCGCAGCGGTTCGCGCTTCGATGCGAACGAATTGTTGAACGCCTTTGCCGATGCGATCGGGGACGACGGGCTCGTTCTCGTTCCCACGTTCAATTTCGATCTGCGCGATGGTGATGTCTTCGATGTGAAGCGCACCCGATCGATCAGCGGCGCGCTCGCCAACGCGGCCATTACAAACCAGCGTTTCGTTCGCAATTCGCATGCGTTGCACTCCTTTGCCGTGGCCGGTGGAAATGCTCCGGAATTCGCACGGACGCATGATGCGCCCGGAAGCTTCGATACGGATTCACCCTTTGGTGCGCTGAAGCAGCGCAAGGGTGTTCTGCTCGCTTTCGATCTGCCGCTGAACGATGCGCTCACTTTCGCTCACTTTGTCGAACAAGCGGTCGGAGTGCCCTACCGCGAGCACATTGCGTTCAACATACACCACAGCGACACGAATGGCCGCGTGTGCGAACGTCGCTTCACGGCATTCGTCAAGAAGTTCGGCCACGTCAATGACT
>JANMKC010000414.1:0-13754 GCA_031371785.1 Flavobacteriales bacterium
TGTTCAAGCTTCTGGTGCTTGTGCTGCTCATCGAACAGGCTGCGACTGGGGCGTTTGCTCATCTGACAAAGAGATCGATCACCAAGCACTTTGTCAAGATCCCGTACCCATCAACTTCTCAACAGGTTCTTCGAACTACCCATTAGGCATGTAGGTTAACATTAGGTATTCATGCATGGTATCCTGACCACGGCAGACCAGAGCGCACAGTGCTAGAATAATCGCTATGACCGATGCTCTCATTGTTTGGGAGTAGTTTGTTACAGTTACGAGCAAACCTACCGAAACGCTCACCTCCTCATCCCCTGCGACTGTTGCATCTGCTGCATCATCGCCTTCATCTTCGTCTTGTCCCCCATCATCTTCATCATCTTCCGCGTCTCCTCGAACTGCTTCATCAGCTTGTTCACCGCTTCGATGTTGGTGCCGCTGCCCTTCGCGAGGCGCGCGCGACGGCTACCGTTGATGACCGCAGGGTTCTTGCGCTCCTCCGGCGTCATGCTCTTGATGATCGCTTCGATGCCTTTGAAAGCATCATCGGGGATGTCGATGTTCTTCAGCGCCTTGCCCACGCCGGGGATCATGCCCATGAGATCCTTCATGTTGCCCATCTTCTTGATCTGGCCGATCTGCTCCAGGAAATCGTCGAAGCCGAACTGGTCCTTCGCGATCTTCTTGTTCAGCTCGCGCGATGCTTTTTCATCAAAGTGCTCCTGCGCACGCTCCACGAGTGAGACCACGTCGCCCATGCCGAGGATGCGGCCCGCCATGCGGTCCGGGTGGAACTCGTCCAGTGCCTCCATCTTCTCGCCGGTGCCGATGAACTTGATCGGCTTGTCCACCACGCTGCGGATCGAGAGCGCCGCACCGCCGCGTGCATCGCCATCGAGCTTGGTGAGCACCACGCCGTCGATGTTCAGGCGCTCGTTGAAGGCCTTGGCGGTGTTCACCGCGTCCTGACCGGTCATGGCGTCCACCACGAAGAGCGTCTCCTGCGGGTTGATCGCCTTCTTGATCGCGGCGATCTCGTCCATCATCTTCTCATCGATCGCCAGGCGACCGGCGGTGTCGATGATCACGGCGGTGAAGCCGTGCTGCTTGGCGTGCGCGACCGCGTTCTTCGCGATGCTCACCGGATCCTTGTTCTCGCGCTCGCTGTACACTTCGATCTCCAGCTGCTTGCCCAGCGTCTCCAACTGGTCGATGGCCGCCGGGCGGTACACGTCGGCGGCGGTGAGCAGCACGCGCTTGCCCTTTTTGCGGATGTAGTTGGCCAGCTTGCCGCTGAAGGTGGTCTTGCCCGAACCCTGCAAGCCGCTCATCAGCACCACCGTGGGGTTGCCGCCCAAGTTGATGCCCGCGCTCTGCCCGCCCATCAGCTCGGCCAGCTCGTCATGCGTGATCTTCGTGAGCAGTTGGCCGGGACTGACCGACGTCAGCACGTTCTGGCCCAGCGCCTTGGCCTTTACGCGATCGGTGAAATCCTTCGCCGTCTTGAAATTCACGTCGGCATCCAGCAGCGCGCGGCGGATCTCCTTGGTGGTCTCCGCCACGTTGATCTCCGTGATCTGCCCCTGGCCCTTGAGCACCTTGAAGGCGCGCTCCAGCTTGTCACTTAAGTTCTCGAACATCGAAAAGGAATTGAGGAGCGCGAAGGTAGAGGTGTGGGCGTGTCCCTTTCCTCACGCACAGCCACCGCGCGCGGGTCGGGTGCTACGCTGTAGCCTGCGTGCCGTGTCCAACGGTCGCGGCACTGCGGGGACTCCTCCGTCGCCTCCTCGTTGCACGCGCCCGCAAGGCCACGTCAATGCAGGGCTGCCGCTCCGCCCCCTCACGCAAGAAGTGTTGAGCTTAGGCCAAGGAGTAGTTCACTACCGTCGAGACAAGGCTCTTCACGGGGCCACTGCAATTCTTGAACTCGATCAGAGTGAATGCCTTTTCCCGTTTGTCCTGGAAGACTTTGCTGATCAACGCATGAATAAACGACTGCGTCGTGGAATCCACATCTGCAAAATCAAGTATGACATGCCCGCCCTTGGCAATGGTAGGCATGACCTTCTGCTCGCGAAGATCCTTTGCCTTGTCCTTGTTCTCGGCAAAATTCCCCGTGAGGTCGGAGATCCGGATGGTCAGCGGGTTCATGTGAAATGTATCCGTTTGGTGTAGTCCTTCTTCGATTTCGTCACTCCCAACTGGTATGCGCTCCCGATACGATCGATCAGGTCCTTGAAGGCTTTCTGGTCGCCGATGTTGATATCCAACCCAATGAGGGTGCCGTCAAAGTTCGGAAGTTCTGTCTTAGTGGAGCAACGGTCCTTGGTTGGGTCGGAATGGAAGACGATGGGGTGATCGGCGGGTGTCACCTTCAACTTGAAGTAGGCCGTGCCGGAATAGATCAGGAAGTTGTTCCGCGTGGATTGGGCGATGCACTTGGTGAAGAAGAGCCCTGCGCCAGCATTCTGCTCGTTGCCTCCTATTCTGGATGTACTGCCTGTGACACCCGGGGTAAGAGCCTTGTGAATGGCATCCAAGTCATCGGTCAGATCATGGCTCTTGGCAATGCTTGTGAAGAGACCACGTCCTGAATCTGATATGCCAATGGAGATCTTCTTCTTGTTGCGGTTATATGTGGCACAAACGTTCGCACCTTCTCCTGCGATGGCGTGTTCGATCACGTTCCGGATCAGCTCGCTGAAGACATGCTTGATCACACGCGAATTCTCCCTCGTAGTATGCAGCAGCGGATCGATAGTCTTTACGAATTCCTCCAACTCAAGACCGGTCCGGATCTTCCTGAGCGGAATGAACCGACCGGTTTCCTCATGCGTAACGAGCTCAGTAGGATCAATGAAGCCCATGGCCCTGAACAAGCCCATCCGTTGGAGATAGGGGATGGATCGGATCTTTCTATCCAAGGAGCCAGACAAGTTCGCACCTTGCTTTCGCCAAATGTCTCCTAGCGCTGCGAGCAATGCGAGTCCCACGGGATGCATGGCAACATACTTCGGATGGAACTTCACATGGACCTCATTGGGCCAAGGACCAAACGTATTGGCCTTCAGGATAGTGTCGAAATTCCTGAGCGCAACACTGTTCGGAATGTAGAGGTCGGACATGGCTACAAAGTAAGGTCAACCAAAGAGCCTCCTTATATGCTCGTCCCCTAGCACCACCAGTTCTTCCTCCGGCCATGCCTCTGCCCACCTAGACAGGTCCGGCAGGTGAACGCGTGAGCGATCGAACGCGAAAGCCCGGAACCGCGCCGCGTTAGGATGAAGACCAGGACCCCGGTTCAAGACCGAAGTAAACTCAGAGCGCGACGGCGTGATCCAAGCTGTCCCCTAGTGTCGAACGCAGAATCGACTTGCTTGTGTCGTTGCGCCAACAAGGCGGCAGGTATACATGCCGGACGCCACGGTGCTTACTTGTACCGGCAGACTATTGGTTCCTGCGCTCAGTTGAAGATCACCGAGGGAAAGAACCAGCCGCCCTTGCATGTCAACGACGTCGATGTGGACCGCCGCGTCAGTGGGAAGCCCAATGACGAAATTCGTCACGTCCCCGGTGATGTTCGGGGTCACCTGTAACGTCGTGGTGGAGGGGATCCCTATGTTGGGATCCTCGATCTGTTCGCGGAAGCGCCGACCGGCGCCGTAATTCGTGGCCATCCAAAGTTCGCCGTTCGATGTCAGATCCAGGTCCGCGATGCTGTTCGACGGGATGCCGCTGTTCGTGATATCGATCCGCTCCCAGGTCTGCGAGATCGGATCCAAATACTGGATGCCATTGGTCGTGGTGCCGACATACGGGATATCGTCCGGCCCCATCGTCAGGCAACGCAGATACTGCGGCAAGGAGCTATTGGTCATGTCGTAAAAGGTGAACTCCGTTCCATCGAACATGGCCACTTGCCCTGGATCGCTGGTGTCGTAGATCCTCAGCCATGGCACCCCTTGCGAGTCCATGGCGATGTCGCGAACGAACAGGTTGTAGGGCAGGTTGGAATTCGAGGGGGTCCATGTTGTCCAGTTGGTCCCATCGAACCGGGAAAGGCCACCGCCGCCAGTTGCTCCGGCCCCGGTCCCGATCCAATAGACGCCGTTGTTGTCCTGCGCAATGCAGTCCACGTCATTGCTGCTCAGGCCTGTGTTCCCCGTATTGTAGACCGTCCATGTTCCGTCGTACTTCAGCAATCCGTTCTCGAGCGGGAGTACCCAAAGCGCCCCGGAGCGATCCATGAAAAGACGCGCGACGTAGTTCGATGGCAGAGATGAGTTGTTCATATTGAACGTCGTCCAGGATGTGCCGTTCCACCAGCGCACCCCTGCGTCGGTCGCCAGGATCGGATTGCCCAAGGTGTCCGTGACCAGATCGAAGATGCTCACTGTTGCTCCGAGACCGACAGAGCGATCGACCCATGCGGTACCATCGAAACGATAGATCGACTCCACATACAGTTCATGGATAGTGGCCCACACTCCACCATCCATGGCGCAGTGGATGTCCAGCACGCCGTTCTGGGCGAACCCGCAACTCGGCAATGTGCCCATGCTCCAGACTTCGTCCGCATAGGTGAACAAGCGCGCTGAGCCGCTCCATACCACGTTGGACGCATCCACTGTCAATGGACCCAGGTAATAGGAATAGGAACCCGTACCCGTGTATCTGTGAAGGTCGTCCCAACTTCCATCCACCAATCGCAGGCATCTCGCGAAGAGCACTTCGGGCGGGTTCGGCGGGCCGGTCTCATAGGTCAAGGTCGTTACGTAACACGTACCGGACCCATCGAAGGCAATGTGTCGCACGACCGAACTGCTGGACGAAGCTGGCGGTATTGGGTACGAAGCGAAGGTGTTCCCATCGAAAGTGACCAGGTTCCCGCCGGAGGACATGTGGATAAGCCCGGAAGGAGCAACCTCAATGCTGCTGATGCTGTTCGAGGGCAGGTCCGAATTGGTGGTGGTGTAGTCCGTCCAGACTTCATCCTGGAGGCGTTTGAGACCGTAAGACTCGGTACCGACCAGCAGCGCGCCGCTCTCTTCCACGGCCAGGTGGACCTCAATGCTGTTCCAGCCCGGTATGGTATAGGTGGACCACTGGCTGTTCACCAGCCGCTGCACCTGGTTCAATGCGTCGGCACTCACCCACACTTCACCGGCAGGACCGATCGCAACGTCCTCCACATTCGCCTCCAGCAGACCTGAATTATCCGTTCGGAAGGTGTTCCAATCGGCCCCGTTGTAGTGCGCAAGGCCCGCGATCGTGCCGATCCACACATCCGCTCCCTGAACCGCGATCGACGTGATCTTATTAGAGGGCAAACCCGAATTGCTCCGATCATAGAATCTTTGCTGACCGGTTCCGGTCTCGGTCCGCAGCACCCCGCCGTAAGTGCCGACCCACACCGCCTCCTCGTTCGATGCGATCGCGGTGATCACCAGACCCGCGGTGTAATTCTCCCAGATCTCCTCCTGCGCATACACGCCCAATGCCATGCACAGGAAAAGTGTAAGACCAACAGAACGCATGTGCGGAGGGTAAGCTCCGGGAAATGTAGTCAACTACCACGGATATGCGCTGAGGCCAAGGGAACATCATCAGGCGGTAGGCCATTCACAATGACACCCCATATCTGGAGCGAGCGTCCACGCTCGTGCCCCTTGGTTTTGCGCCAGTATTAACAGTGCGTCAGCCTCGTGTGCTGTAGGCCGTCCACTCGTGCCATCAGTTCTCCCCTCCGGCCGGTCATTGCGAGGAGGAACGACGAAGCAACCGGCCATGCGTCAGCCATGCCTTCGGCAGGTAAACGCGTGAGCGATCGCAGCGGCACCCCGCAGGCCGCTGATCCGCGCCAATAGAACGGGGCGCGATCACTCGCGCCCCGTTCTCTGGAATCCAATGGACCAGTAGGCAGATGCCAGCTGATCAATCCATGTTCGCCGTTGCCGTTGCCTTCACCTTGTGCGCATAGTGTAGCGGAAGGATCCGGGGTTGGGTCGTGGGTATGTCGTTCTTGGCCAGAATAGGCATCAGGGTGTCGCCGAAGGCCGCGAAAGCTTCAGCGGACTCCCACTGGTCAACGACCACCATACCGGTGCCGTTCTGTGCACCCATGTGGGAGATGAGCCCTTGCGGCTGATCATTGCCGCTTGCGCGAAGGTCAGCCCAGCACTTGTCGTATTGTGCGAGGGTGACATTCGAGAATTCGAAAAGGACCAGTACGTTCTTCATGTGCTGTGGAATTGGTTTCCCTACTCGTATGGCGTTTCGGGTTGTGCCCCGTTTTTTATCTGCTGGTCTCTGGTCTCCAGCCTCCCCCAAAGATGGGTCAGGCGACCAGCGGATGGTGCATGTTTTTTTCAACCATTTTCCCTCAACTCTGGCGCGAGTGTTCACCCCCTGTTTGGCGTGAGTGCCAGGCCGTGCAATGGCCTTGTGCGCATAAGACCGACCACTCGTGCCAGCAGTTCTCCCGTCCGGCCGTGATCTCCGTCCATGCGTCAGCGCGTGATCGAACGCGGTTCTCTCCCCAACGCTACCCCACCATCTCCCCGCCCCACTCCTTCGGGTCCACATCAGCGATGGTCTGCGTGAAGGTCCAGCGATGTCCGCCGATATCCTCGACGGAATACTGGCGTTCGCCATAGGGGTGATCGGTAGGATGAGCGATGATGCGCGCGCCCTTCTTCACGGAATGCTCGTGATGCGCGTACACGTCCACGATGGGCACCATGATGGAATGATCAGCGGCCATCGATCGTTCCGCCATGTCGAGTTGCAATTGGGTGACAACGACGGAACCGCCGCCCACGATCAGTTGGATGCGATGATCACCGATACACAAGCGCTTGGTAAAACCGAACACATCGCACAACCACGAAGCTGCTTCTTGCACGTTCCTATATGCGAGCGTTGGAATGACAGGTCCGGGAGGCAGGGATCGGTTCATGTTGGCGTGGGATCAAAACTATCGCCATCGGTCCATCACTCTTGCGATAGGCGCGAAGACAATGGGGTGCAACTTTGCCAACATGAACAGCGAACAACTCCGCGCACTTCAATCACCACTGAAGGACAAGTACCGCAGCACACCGGAAGCCGCACGCATCACACTGAAAGCGGATGGCCGGATCGGTGAGGGCGTCACATGCAGCGTGGATACCGGTCGCGCATTGGTAGCCGCTGGGCTGCATCCGGCGACGGGCGGTGATGGCATGCATGTGTGCAGCGGCGACATGCTGCTGCAATCGCTGGTCGCTTGTGCAGGCGTCACGCTCAACGCCGTGGCCACCGCGCTGGGCATCGCGATCGAAAGCGGCGAAGTGCTGGCCGAAGGCGATCTGGATTTCCGCGGAACATTGGGTGTGGACAAGGAAGCACCGGTGGGCTTCACCGCGATCCGGCTCACGTTCGCATTGAACACTACAGCGACCGATGAACAACTCGCAACGCTTCTGAAATTGGCGGAGCGTTACTGCGTGGTCTATCAAACGTTGCGGAACGGGCCGTCGATGGAGGCGCGGATGACCCGCTTGGACTGAGTGCCAGCCCAACTTGCGCGGGGGCCGCATCCATCATCGTTGTTCACGACATTCTGTCCGATCGCACGCGCGCAGCACCAGACAAGCGCACAAGCGCGCGCCTGTATACTTGCAACGCATGTCCACTGCATCTCCTCTCCCGCTGCCTTACGGTCCACCGATAACACTCGCTCTCGCACGCACCATCGCTGAAGCTGCCGAGCGCGAAGCGATCAAGAACCATTGGCCCATGGCCATCGCAATTATGGACAGCACTGGACATCTGGTGCTCTTCCAACGTCTCGATCAAACGCAATTGGCGAGCATGGAAGTGGCGATCAAGAAAGCGGAGAGCGCGGTGAACTACCGGCGCTCCACGAAAGTGTTCGAGGATATGCTTGCTGCGGGCGGCGTGGGCTTGCGCGCACTTTCATTGCCAGGTGCCATGGCCGTAGAAGGCGGCTTGCCATTGATCAAGGATGGACAGATCATCGGCGCGATCGGTGTGTCGGGCATGCGCGCGGCGGATGATGGACAGGTGGCGCAGGCGGGTGTTGACGTACTGGGTTAGCTCGCGCTGCTGTTGGCGTTGATCACGGTCGTGGATCCGCCTACCTGAATTTCAAGGCCAGCGGCACGGTAACGCCCATGCTCCATGTGATGTAGCTGAAGTTGGACTTATGGTCCGCTCCATCGTTCGCCAACGCGTAGAAGTCATGAAGCGAAAGGTCGCGGCCCATCCAGGTCCATTGCCCTTCCCAATAGACACCAAGGCCGCCAGCGGAGCCCACCGGGTCGAAGAACGTGATGCGGAACCGTTGATCGATCCCGAAAATATCATTACCGCCATTATCGAGGAATGCCCCGTGCGCACGCACCACACTGGCCGAATCCGCACTGGTCGAGAAATTCACCTCCGCAGTGATGGCATGCGCCAATACGAGCCCTGCCGTGTATTGGACCGTGAGCGGATAGAAGACATTGTAGCGCACCCCGATGGGCCGCACAGAGAAGAACTCCTGCCGCATTTGGAGGTGGCCGCTGGGCTTGCCCTCGAAGGTGCGCACCAGGTTCTGGTAGTCCATTTCCACACACCAGTTGGGCCACCACCTCGGGAAGTGCGGGCCGGCCATGATGAACCCGCCGCGCACGTCGTAGCCGCTCATGGTCACCCGGCCGCCCGCTCGCGGAAAGCGCTGCCGATAGACCTGGTCAGCGGCGAAGCGCTGGAACTCGCTGATGCCGCTGGTCGGGAACACGCGCTGGATATCGATGTGGACCGGGTATGGGCCATTGCCCGTGGCCTGCCGCGTTTCGAACGATGACGGTTCCTGCGCGGGCGCAGCGAGCACAGTGAGTAGCGGGAACAAGAGGATCGTGGTTCTCATGTTTTGCACGATGAATCCGTTGCGGGCATTGATGGTCCGTGTCAGAAGTTGGTCCGTGTGAACTCCTTCAGGCTTCCATAGAAGAGCCAGTAGAGCGCCTGATCGATGTCGAACTTGCCACGGAAGTAGAACGCGGCATCGGGCTTTCGGGGATACTGCTTCTTGCGGTATTCGAGGAAGATGGGGATCAGTTCGCGCAGGCGATCGTGGAACGACGGATACATGTCGGCGGTGGCGCAGATGTCGATCGGGTCGATGATACCATCGAGATCGCTGCCGATACAGACGTGCTGCCAGGGATAGGCCATGTTGCGCGGTGTGCGCTTGTCGTGCCACCGCAGGCTATCGTTCCAGATGCGGTCCACGATGTAGAAGAGGTTCTGCATGAAGGGTTCGGCGCTCACGTAGTCCTCGCGGAGCAGGTCCAGGGCGCGCGCCTTTTTCTTGTTGTCGCTCAGGCTGCCCGTACTGTTCAACCGCCTGTTAGCGCTCGCCAAGGCCTTGTTGAAGGTGGTCTCCACGCTGGGGTCGTTGTTCACCTTCCGCCAAGTGAAATAGCGGCGCATGTAGGTGTATCGCTTCTGCTGTTTCTTCGGGTTCTTCTTCGATCTTCCATCAGCCCGCAACGGGTCCACGTAAGTGCCGCGCGTATTGATGTAGCCACCGAGAACGCGCTGCTCCAGTGGTAGCCCGATGATGCCCTTGTGCCGGTGGATGCGCAGGATCTCCTCATCGTACAGGTTGATCCCGAAAGGATAGAAGGTGGTGGTGAACGGCGCGCGCAGGATCGCGTACTCGTTGTTGAAGGGCGAATAGAAATTCCCGGAAAGGCCGGTCACCGCGCAATGCGAGCAGATCGGTGGTATGGTATCGTGCCCGTTCACCATGAGCGAATCGTAATAGAAACGGCGCGTGACCAGGTCGCTGTGCTTGAGGTCGATGCGGATACGGTGGCCGGTGGTGGTGCTGTCCTGCATTTCGCGCAGCATGTACTTGCCGAACTTGTTCGGCCCCGGCACGGTGAAGAACAGTCGCTGCCACTGCACCAGGTAGCTCTTGTCCTCGCTCACGCGGATGTTGTAGACTTTCTGCGCGAGCAGCTTCGCGATCTTCTGTCCATCATCGAGCGTCACAGCGTGCCCGGTCATACCGTTGTAGCTCAGGTGGCTCACCGTTACCATCTTCACCGCAGGATCGTTCCTTGCCTTTATATCCCGGATGTTGCGGTCCAGTTCGTCCATCATCAATCTGTCCACAAGATCCCGTTGCTGCGCGCGGGCCTCGTCGTATGTCCGCACATCGGCCGCTTGCGCTTTGTTGAAGAGCCCGGATGTTCCGGTCCTGCTGAGCATTTCCACCTCACGCAGGGATGCTCCGAGCAATGCCGTGTCAGCCTGGCGCTCACACTTCATCATGCGCTCGACGATCTTTTTCTGCTCGGCATCGGTCCTGTGCTCCAGATCATAGTTCACGTTGTTCGGGAACAAGGTGTGCTGTAGCGTGTGCCCGCCTTCGATCACCGCCACGATGGTGGGCACTGTGTCGTGCTCCATGTCCGCGCCGCTCTTCAGCAAACGCCAGCGGAAGTTGTTCGCATCCTGCCCCTGCGCCCTGAGCAGCTGGTACTCCATGTTGAAGTTCTCCCAGTGCGTGATCGGATGGGCCTTGATCTTGTCGCTACCGATCCGGGCGAGCCATCTCTGGTCCACCCCGCTCTTGAGGTTCTCACTTACCCAACGTATGGCCCGGCTGTCGTTCAGGTTGTGTTCGAACGGCGAGATCGCATCGAAGCCGAGGAAGACGTGGCCGGAGCGCATGCTGGGCAATGTGGTCTGGGAGAAATCCACCATGCCGTTGTTGGCTTTGGCCGGGTGTACATCGTGGTCCGCGAAGGCCGCGGTGAACAGCGCGCGCAATTTCCTGGTGCGCTTGCCGGTCCCGTTCCCGGCGATCTTCTCCATTCGTCGCGGCGAAAGGCGCGGCACTTTGCACCACTCGCCGTCCACCATCACCTTCAGGTTGCGCAGGCTTTTGTTCCAGAGCACGTTGTCCGTCTTGCCCTTGGTGTTCCTTTCCCCATCGTACAGATCCTGCCCGAGCCCGTCCTGCGCGCGCATGGTGATGTGGTAGTGCATGTCCGCTACCTTGAAGGTGTCGAGCGGCGCAGGTGCGGGATCGTCCAAATACACTTCACTGAACGACAAGTAGCGGCTCCATGGCACGGTGTCCGTACGTTGTGTTCCATTGGCGAACGTGCGCGCGGCTATCACAAACAGGGCATCCACATCGGCAGCTGTGTTGAGCAGTGGTGCGCCATTGCTCCAATTGAAACAGAAGCCCCCGCTGGGGTTGGTCACCTGCGTTCCCAACAGGGTCCAGTGCTGATCGGGACCATGATACACAAGCCGCACCTGCGTGCCTTCCAACAAGGCACCACTGTCCCGCTCACGCACCACGCCCATGATGCGCTCCGGCGGTATTCGCACACTGTAACATGCGCTGAATATCAACGCCGTTGAGAACCACAGCAATACGTGATCGGAACGGATCGGCTGGGCCTTGGCGTTGCGCATCATGTGCTTTGCGGATCGGGGCGTTGCAGGACCATCACGGAAGAGCGATGCGAATCAACTATGGCGCGAAGCCTCCCACAATACCGGGAAACCGGTATTTTCATGGAGGGACGGCACGCCTCCTTCCGCCGGATCAATGATCCGTCAATTGATCATTGGACATCCGTAGCGGCTAGGTCGATCGATCATTCCACCACCACCCGCTGCTCGAAGCGATCGTTGCCCGCAACGACGCGCAAGGTGTAGATGCCCGCCGCAAAACCACCGTTCACGGTGAACGGATCGCGCAGCGCGAAATGCGCATCGCGCACATAGATCATGCGCCCCGCGAGATCGATCAGTTCCAGTCGAGCATCCGCATCAGCACCGGTGTTCACCACTTGGAACGTGCCTGCGTTCGGGTTCGGGAACACGCTCCAATGCGGTGTGTTCACCGGCTTCACGCCGAGGTGTATTCCTGCGGAAACACAGAGCGTGAAATCGCCACCGCCACCGAACCATACCGGCGAATACACGCGGATGATGTAGGGCGTGTTCGGATCCACCGGGAAGTCGAAGGGAGCTGTGGGGGATGACGTGCAGAAGAGTTCCGTGTGGCCGCACTCGGCGTAGATCCCGATGCCCCAACTGACCATGGTGCCGGGATCGAGGGCGATGGTGACCGTCGTATTGTCGCCACTGTTGAAGGTGTACCACACATCGTTGAGGAATCCGTCAAGGTCGCACAGGGTGTTGCCCGCATCCGGTGTTGCCCAAGTGTTGCTCCCAGCGATCGCATTGGCCGGACAATCAGCGGGAGGGTTCACAGCGATCGACGTCGCATCGAAACATCCATCGTTCCCCGGTGCCCCAACGCAGACGCATTGGTCGTTGATCGCATCGAAGATCGTGAACGGGTCGCCATCATCACAGGGCGATCCGATCTGCCCGGTGAGCAACGGACAATCGTCGATGCAATCGACCACGCCATCCGCATCACTGTCGCTGTCCAACACGCCGCATCCGCATGTGCCCGGCGCGATCTTCAGGGGATCGGCCGGACAGCCGTCCACACAATCGGCGGTGGCGTCACCATCGGCGTCGGAATCGGGCACATCGCAACCGCAGATGCCCGGAGCGATCTTGTCCGGATCGTTCGGGCAGCCATCCGTGCAGTCCGGTGTCGCATCACCATCACTGTCCGCATCGCTAACATCACAACCACAGATGCCGGGTGTGGTCTTGTTCGGATCGTTCGGGCAACCATCGATGAGGTCGCAGCTTCCATCTCCATCCGTGTCGGGCAGTGGTGTGTGTACGCATTGCGTTCCATCATACGTATCCGCTGTGCATGGTTCATTGTCGTTGCAATCCACCAAGGTGCCCGCGCAGGAACAATCGCCCTGTATCTGGTCGTTGATGCTCTGGGTATTGCCATCGTTGCAACCAGCACCGGGTTCCGGGTTCCCGCAGCCGCAGGTGCCGGCCACTACTTTCCCCGGATCGTTCGGGCAGCCATCGTTGCAGTCCGGTGTTCCATCGGCGTCGCCGTCCGTATCCGCAACTCCACAGCCACAGAGACCCGGTGCTGTTTTGTCCGGATCGTTGGGGCAGCCATCGGTGCAATCGGGTGTGCCATCATTGTCACCATCGACCTCCGGAACATCACAACCGCACACGCCGGGAAAGATCTTCAACGGGTCATTCGGGCAACCATCATCGCAATCAGCGGTGCCATCCCCATCACTATCCGTGTCGATGATGCCGCAGCCACAGATGCCGGGCGCGGTCTTCAGCGGATCGCTCGGACAGCTGTCCAAACAATCGGCCGTTCCATCGCCATCACTATCAATGTCAGCCACTCCGCAGCCGCATGCACCGGGCAGCACCTTGGTGGGATCCTCCGGGCAGAAGTCGTTGCAATCGGCCGCGCCGTCGCCATCGGTGTCCGTATCCGGTGTGCCGCAGCCACAGGTGCCGGGCGAGGTCTTGTTCGCATCGGCGGGGCAACCATCCAAGCAATCGGCAGTGGCGTCCCCGTCCGTGTCGGTATCAACAATGCCGCAGCCACATGCACCGGGGACGGTCTTGTTCGGATCGGCAGGACAGCCATCGTTCGCATCGCATGTTCCATCCGCATCCAGATCGGCGAACGTGCCGGCACAGGCGCAGGCCACGCTCCACAGGTCATTGGTGGTGCATACGTCGTTGTCGTCGCATGTACTGCCAGGCAATGCGGCACCGCCCACAATGCCATTGCAATCCGCCGCGCAACTACCCACACTGTCCGGTGT
>JANMKC010000441.1:0-1674 GCA_031371785.1 Flavobacteriales bacterium
GAAAGGAATTTTAAGAATATTTAGTCGGACAATAATGATTTCTTATTCTTTATTTTTTATTCCTTATTCCTCATTCCACCACCGCTTCATCACCATACATCTGTCCTTTAAATTTAAGTGAAGGTGAGGGTATTAATTCACCGATCCCTAAATCATTCCATTTTGCATCCACTACTTTGATCGTTGCATCATCCGCTACAATAATATTCGGCCAGTCTCTTTGGAAATCATCAAACTCTTTAGTCTTTCTTGTGCCATCAAATCCCATACATGCTGCATAGTGAGTGGTGAGTGGCGAGTGGCGAGTGGGGTTGTTTGCCGTAGCTTCAATAACGGCAGTTCGTTTACAAAGATGATGATCTCTTTTGGGGTCAAGGTTATTGCATAAACGCCATAAAGCATTTGGAAGATCGTTTGCATCTACTGTATGCTCTACATATAGGATCATCTTCACTCCTGCCATTTCATTCAACGCACATATTTGTTCATGCAATTCTTTGATATGTCCCTTCCTGTTCTTCTGAATAGAAATAATAAGACAGGGAATTTCTTTTTTAAGCAATGAATCGTTCACCACCTTTATTTCTGAAAATTTCTTTGTTAGTATTTCACTTGAAAATTCCAGCCCGACTGAGTCGGTCAGGCGGGGATTATTGTTTGTTGAATATTGAAAATTATCATCGACCTCTTCTGTAAACTTCGCCGTACCATCAATACACATCTTTCCTCCAAAGCCCAGTTTACTGCAACTATGATCCAACACATCCATCGGCCCGGTAGAAAAATAAATATCAGTGGCCGGGTTCAGGTTCTTAAAAACATCCTGCGCCAACTTTAAATAATTGTTGATCTTAAATGACTCTTCGTAAGTCCCCCCTTGCGGGGGATTTAGGGGGGCTGTCAAGACCAATATCTTATTAAACATCATTTGCCCTGCACCCCACATTGCATTCATCACTTTTTGGCCCTGCCCTGCATAATCTTTTTTGATCTTTGTAATGACGAGATTATGAAACACTCCTTCCACCGGCATATCCATATCCAGGATCTCCGGGACCATCATCATTTTGATGGGAGCTAAAAAGATCCTTTCCGTCGCTTTTCCAAGCCAGGCATCTTCCTGCGGCGGAATACCAACGATGGTGGCAGGATATACCGGGTTCTTTTTATGTGTAATAGCAGTGATATGAAATCTTGGATACCAATCAGGCAATGAATAATAACCCGTATGATCACCAAAGGGACCTTCCCAGATCAATTCATCACCGGGATCAACATATCCTTCAATAATAAAATCAGCATCGGCAGGAACTTCCACATCCGGCTGTGAGATACATTTTACCAGTTCCACTTTTTTCTTTCTCAGGAATCCGGCCAGCATATATTCATCCACGTTTTCCGGCAAAGGTGCCGTGGCTGAATAGGCATATACAGGATCTCCGCCAAGCGCCACTGCAATGGGCATCCGTTTATTCAGTTTTTTATATTCATTAAAATGTTTGGCAGAAACTTTATGCTTGTGCCAATGCATGCCTGTAAGAGTGGGCCCGAATACCTGCATCCGGTACATGCCAACATTCCGGGAATTTGTGTTTGGGTCCCGTGTATGAATCACCGGTAGTGTAACGAAAGGGCCTCCATCTTTTGGCCAGCAGGTGATGACGGGGAGTTTTG
>JANMKC010000443.1:0-3571 GCA_031371785.1 Flavobacteriales bacterium
AGGACGTCAGCCGCTCCGCGCGGCGACAGGTCCGTGTCAATGAATGTGCGAAGCCAGTTCCAGGAGATACGCATGAGGACTTTTCTTGAAGCCGCGCGAAAGTAGCGAAGGGCATTGCGCGTTCATTTGTGCGGTCATGCAACGGATACCCACTCTCGATGGGCTCATCACCGAGCGCCTGCGCTTCCGGAGGCTGCACGAAGCGGATCACAAGTGGTTGATGGCCTACATCAGCAGCGCCGAGGCGATCCGTTTCATGCCGTTCGAACTGGGCAATGAGGCGCATTGCGCGCAGTTCATCCAACGATCCTTGGACCGCTATGAACGCGACGGCAGTGGGCTGCACGCGCTGGAACTACGATCCACCGGGGAACCTGTTGGCCAGTGCGGGCTGCTCACGCAGGAAGTGGATGGCGTGGCGGAACTGGAGATCGGCTACCACCTGCTGCCAGCACAGTGGGGGAACGGCTACGCTACGGAAGCCGCGCGGGCCTGCAAACGGAAGGCGGAAGAGGACAGGCTCGCGGGATCGGTGATATCGCTAATCGACCCGGAGAATGCGCGCAGCCGGGCCGTGGCCTTGCGCAACGGCATGGCGCTGGACAAACGGACGGTGCATCGCGGGGTGGAAGCGTTGGTGTTCCGTGCGCTGCTCGCGGCTGGCGGTTAAATTGGCGGCCCACCGATGGACATCAAACGCGATACGATGATCAATGGGGCAGCTTACGGGCTGGCCGCAATGGGTGCCACAGTGGCCGCGGCCACCGGATCGCACGCACTGGAATACGCGTGCAAGCCCTTGTTGATGCTGATCCTTTCCTCTTGGTTCTTCTTCAACAGTCGCCGCTATGGCGATCGGTTCACACTGCTGGTACAGGTCGGCCTTTTCTTCTCGCTGGTCGGTGACGTGGCGTTGATGTTCGAGCATCTGGACGAGTTCAACTTCCTGATCGGACTGGGTGCCTTCCTGATCGCGATGCTGTGCTATTGCATGGCCTTCCTGCACAACATCAATGAGGTGGGCGGCTCTGAAGGGTGGATCCTGAGCAGTGCGCTGGCGATCGGGATCGGGCTCTTCGCCATCCTGTTCTCCTGGCAGCTTGTGCCGCACTTGGATGAGGGATTGGCGCTTCCGGTCATCGCGTATGTGGTCGCGATCTCACTGATGGGCATCCTCGCGGCGTTCCGGCATGCGCGCACTTTTCCGCGCAGCTTCTGGATGGTCCTTGTGGGCGCGGTGCTTTTCATCGCATCGGACACGTTGCTTGCCATGAACCGCTTCATCAGGCCGCTGGCATGGGGACCCACCATGGTCATCTTCATCTATGCCATTTCGCAGTTCCTTATCGCGACGGGCTGCCTGCTGCACGTACTGGATCCGGAAACCATCCGACGCAGGCAGGCGAGCGAGGCCTAGCTGATCCGGCCCCACACGGGTTTGTCGCGCATGCGATCGGCGATCGTGGCGGCGATGGGCGCGTTGCCGGGTTCCTTCAGGTCGGGGTCGGTATCCAGTATCCGCTGTGCCATGGCGCGCGCTTGTTGCAGCAGTTCGACATCCTGCACCAGATCGGCGATGTGCAGTTCGGGGATCCCGCTCTGCATGGTACCCATGAGGTCACCCGGTCCACGCAGGCGCAGATCCACCTCGCTGATCTCGAAGCCGTCGTTGGTGCGCACCATGGTGTTCAATCGCGTGCGGCTGTCGCTGCCGAGCTTGTCGCCGGTCATCAGGATGCAGAAGCTCTGATCGGCGCCGCGCCCCACACGACCGCGCAATTGGTGCAATTGCGAAAGCCCGAAGCGCTCGGCGTTCTCGATCACCATCACGCTCGCGTTCGGCACGTCCACGCCCACCTCGATCACAGTGGTGCTCACGAGCACGTTCGTCTCTCCTTTCTTGAAGCGCGCCATCTCGTAGTCCTTGGTATCAGGATCCATGCGACCATGCAAGATGCCCACGGCATACTTCGGCAACGGGAAGCGGCGTGAGAGGCTTTCGAAGCCATCGGTGAGATGCTTCAGGTCGCTCTTCTCGCTCTCTTCGATCAAGGGGTACACCACGTACACCTGCCGTCCCTTGGTGATCTCCTCTTCAAGAAAACCGAACACGGCGTTGCGCGACGAGTCGAAACGATGTACGGTCTTCACGGGTTTGCGACCCGGCGGCATCTCGTCGATCACACTCACATCGAGATCGCCGTAGAGCGTCATCGCCAGCGTGCGCGGAATGGGCGTGGCCGTCATCACCAGCACATGCGGTGGGATCTCCGCTTTGGTCCACAACCGCGCGCGCTGCGCCACACCGAAACGGTGCTGTTCATCGATCACCACAAGGCCAAGGCTATGGAACACCACGGGGTCCTCCAACAGTGCGTGCGTGCCGATGAGGATGTGGATGTGCCCCGCTGCCAAAGCTTTGAGCAGGCTCTTGCGTTCCGCGCTCTTCGTACTGCCCGTGAGCAGGCGCACTTCGAGCGGCATGTCCTTCAGCAGTCGTGAGAGCGTGGCGAAGTGTTGTTGCGCGAGGATCTCCGTGGGTGCCATGAGCGCGCACTGGTATCCATTGTCCAGCGCGATCAACATGCTAAGGAGCGCGACGAGCGTTTTGCCGCTGCCCACATCGCCCTGCAACAGGCGGTTCATCTGCGCGCCGCTGCCAAGATCCTTGCGGATCTCCTTCACCACTCGCTTCTGCGCGTTGGTGGGTTCGAACGGCAGGTGCTTCGTGTAGAAATCGTTCAGCAGCGAGCCCACTTTCTCGAAGCGTACGCCATGCACGCTGCGTTGCAGGAGCACCTTCTGCTTCAACAGATGCAACTGGATGAAGAAGAGCTCCTCGAACTTAAGGCGACGCACGGACATGTCCAGCAGTTGCTGGTCCCTGGGCGCATGCGCGTGACGGAAAGCCAGGTCGCGGGACATACCGCCGAGCATGGCGACCAGATCGCCGTTCAATGTCTCCGTGAGATGGAAGTCGGGCCGTTGGATGAGCGCGGCGGTAAGCTTCGCGATGCCGCGACTGTTCAAGCCTTTCGCCGATGCTTTCTCAGTGGTCCTGTAGACCGGTTGAAGCGTATTGTCGAGCCCGGCCTCCCAAAGCGCCGCGCTCTCGATCTCCGGGTGCGCCATGTTCAAGCGGCCATTGAAATCGGTGACCTTCCCGAAAATGATGAACTCCTGCCCTTCTTTCAGCACGGGTTGCAACCAGCGGAGGCCACGGAACCAGACCAGGTCCATGCTCCCTGTGGCATCCGTCAATTTGGCGGTGAGCCTTCGCGCCATCTTTTCGCCCAACGTCTTCACGTTCGTAAGCACGCCACGCAGTTGGATGTTGTCCGCTTCGCCCTGCAGTTCGCGCACCGTGCGGAAACGGCTGCGGTCCACATAGCGGAAGGGGAAATGCTGGAGCAGGTCGCCGAACGTGGCGATGTCCAGTTCCTTCCGCAACAACTCACCCCGCTGCGGGCCAACGCCCTTCAGGTATTCGATGGGGGTATCTACGAAGCCATGCACGCCCCGAAAGTAGTGCTCCACGGGAAGGCTCATTTTTATACCACTTGGTATAATA
>JANMKC010000324.1:0-3434 GCA_031371785.1 Flavobacteriales bacterium
GAACGCGCCCCCGGACAAGGCAGCGATCACACTGCATCAACTGCTCACGCACACCGCAGGTTTCGCGGAGGTGCTCGGCGATGACTATGAGAAGATCGAGCGACAGGCTTTCGTGGACCTGGCGATGCGCGAACCGTTGAAGTACCCGCCGGGTAGTCGCTTCTTATACACGAACGTGGGTTACAGCTTGCTTGGAGCGATCGTCGAGCAAGTGAGCGGCGTGAGCTACGAGCGGTTCCTCAACGAGCGATTGCTGATACCCGCCGGATGCACGCACACCGGTTATCTGTTGCCTGACTGGTCGCACAGCGAACTGGCCATCGGGTACACGAAGGAAGGCGAACGTTGGGGTACGATGAACGAACAGGACTGGGCGGCCGACGGACCCTACTGGCACCTGCGGTGCAACGGCGGCATCATGAGCACCGCTCGCGACATGTACAACTGGGTGGAAGCGTTGCACAACCATACGGTACTCGACAGTGCGAGCGTGCGACGGATCTTCACGCCGCATGTGAAGGAAGAAGGCGATTCGCACTACGGCTATGGCTGGGCGATCTTCCGAACACCACGTGGTACGCGCTTGATCACGCACAACGGCGGGAACGGTGTGCAGTTCGCTGATGTGTTGTGGTACGCCGATGAAGGTGTGACGATCGTGCTGATGAGCAATGCTTCCGCGCGTGGCATGCAGGAAACTGCGTGGAAAGTCGGGCGCATGATCTTCGATCCGGACTTCGATCCGCAAGTGACCAGCGAGGATCAACCGCTGGAGCCTATTCCCATTGGCCCGCAAGGGGAGCGGCTGAAAGCGCTCTCGGCGATCATCCAAGGCGCGGGCAAAGCCACAACGGAGGCGTTCATCAAGAATAACCTCGGTCCTGGGTTCCTCAGCGATATGCCATTGGAACAACACCTGAGCATGTTCCAACAGATGCAGACGGAGATCGGCAAGCACAGTATAGAAGGTGTGCAGCGCCTGAACCCGGAAGAGTTCATTCTGGTGCTGAAGAGCGAGGGGAGCAAGAAGCTCTTCCGGGTGCAGGTACAGTTACGTCCGAAGGATTCATTGATCTCGGGATTGGGCGTGCAAATGGGGGAGTGATGCAATGGCGCTCGAACTGTTGACCCCATGAACGGGTGTCACAGGCAGCGGAGAACTGCATGCGTTACGTCATTACGCAAGGAGCATGAGACCATCACTACCCGAACTGATCATAGCGTGCCTGCTTGCACATGGCGCGAACGCGCAAACGTGGCAATGGGCTGAACGCGGCGGTGGCTCCAACAGCTCGACAGGGAATGCGATCGATGTGGATGAACTGGGCAACAGTTTCATCACCGGCACATTCCATGGCAGCATCACATTCGGGAACATCACACTGACGGACGTCGCTGCCACATCCATTTACCTCGCCGCGTACGATGCGAACGGAGCTGTGCTATGGGCGCGGCTTGCAGCCAATGGAGTGGTGATCGACGTGAACGGCCTCACGCGCGACCCCTCTGGTCACATCACCATTGTGGGACAATACCTTGGATCCGCCGCCTTCGGTGATGCGGCCCCGGTAACGGTGACCTCCGGCGGAGATCACGATGTCTTCATCGCACGGTTCACTTCTACCGGAGATCTGGATTGGGTGAGATCCTTCGGTGGCGCAGGATATGATTTTGGCATCGGCATCAGCCATGACGCGAACGGGAACCTCTACGCGACAGGCGACCTGCACTACGGCAGTTTCTCCGGCTCGGCTTCAAAAGTGTACGTGGTGAAATACGCCCCCAACGGCGATCAACTCTGGTTGAAGCTGCCGCCTGACTATTCCAATTTCCACATCGGCAACGGCATCCAGACGGATGATGCAGGGAACAGCTATGTGGTCGGGAACTTCTTCGATTCCATCACCTTCGATCCGGTCACTATCAACGCGGGCAACATCGAATCGAACTTCTTCCTCGCCAAAGTGGACGCGGATGGGAACGGGGTATGGGCAGTGCCGGGCGGAGCGGGATCGGGTTATTGCGGAGGCAGAGCCGTCGATATCGACGCTGCGGGCAATGCATACATCACCGGTGATTTCCACGGCACGATCGATCTCGGATCCCTGAGCATTTCATCCTCACCCTCCGAGACCTTCGTAGCCAAGTGCAACAGCGATGGTGTGTTCCTGTGGGCGAACCACGCGGAAGGTCCGGGGTCCTGTTTCTCCCGGGCGATCGCCGTTGACGGTGCGGGGTCTTGTTTTCTCTCGGGAGTTTTCAATACCAGCATCTTCTTCAACGCGACCGAGTTGATCCCCACAAGCACGAGCGACATGTTCGTCACGAAGGTTGATGGCGCCGGAGAATTCACGTGGGCCACTGCGGCGCACAGCACAACGGGCATTGGCGTTGGCGGCATGA
This sequence comes from Flavobacteriales bacterium, assembly GCA_031371785.1. Lineage (GTDB taxonomy): Bacteria > Bacteroidota > Bacteroidia > Flavobacteriales_F > PHOS-HE28 > PHOS-HE28. The sequence goes on from JANMKC010000324.1 coordinate 2,404, forward strand.
AAGCGAATGGTCTGGGTGTGTTCATTGCCGGAGCGATATCGGGCACCACTGATTTCGGCGGGTCCATCCAACTGGTCAGCGGTGCCGCAAGCGATGTCTTCGCAGCGAGGCTACATGATGATGATACCGGTGTGGAGGAGTCGGATGGATCATCGCCGCTGAGGATCTTTCCCAACCCGGCAGGCGATCATATCCGGATCACAGGCATCGCAGCGAATGAGCTGTGTTCGATCTACGATGTGCGCGGCGTGTTGGTGCGTATGACGATGGTGGACGACACCAGGCCGATCGACATTTCATCGCTGCGTCCGGGCGAGTATTTCATCCGGCTTCCGCGCGGCGGAAATTCGCGCGGATATGTCGAACAGCGTTTCGTGAAAGTGCGTTGATACGGCAACGATCGGTCTACTTGCCACGTCGGCGATCCTGCTGTTCACCACTTTATCGATCGATCCATCTTGCACTTCGTGGGTCCAAGACACGCGAGCAAGCCCCGTGACTTTTGATCGCGCACACGCGTTCGCAACGCTCCGGTACAAGCCTGCATCGCCAACGTGCCCAAGGTGAAGAAGGCCGTGAAATGGAACTCGCCTTTCTTTGGCATCGAGGGCCAGGGCTGGTTCCTGTCGTTCCACGTCTTCACGCACTACGTGAAAGTGGCTTTCTTCAAAGGCGCATCGCTGCGACCGTTGCCGCCCGGCGAGTCCAAGACCAAGGATGCGCGCTACCTCGACATCCGGGAAAGCGATGCGATCGACGAGAAGCAGTTGGCGAAGTGGGTGAAGCAGGCGGCGATGTTGCCGGGGTGGCTCGCGTAGCTGATCACCCATCCTGCTCAAGCTTCTTCTTCTCTCTCAACCGCAGGTGCGCATGCGGTGTTTACTTCGTCGTCGAACAAAAGGTGAACCGACATGATCGTCATCACAGCTCCAACAAGTGCCATTGGCCGGCAAGTCCTCGCCCACATCCTCGGCAGCGGACAACCCGTGCGTGTGATCGCGCGCGATCCGTCCCGACTTCCATCGGCAACA
>JANMKC010000452.1:0-3296 GCA_031371785.1 Flavobacteriales bacterium
GCCGAGCGCATGGTGGAAGCGCGTGTGCAGTGCGCCAGGATACACGAGATGCGACAGGCCGAGCTGCTTGATGTAACGCAGCCGCTGGAACCACGGATGGTCGATCAACCGCAGCACCGTGGGGTGCGGCACAGTGATGAACCCGTAGATGGGGTCGTTGAGGATCTTTTTTCGTGCGGTCACGGGGAAATGTTCAAGCCCAGCACGGTATCGACGAAGGCGCGGGCAAAGGGCTTATTTTCACGCACCGAAAATAGATGGCTTTCCCGCCGCGTTGCGCTGGGAAACACCTGACCCTCCTTATGAACGTACACATCCTCTGGGCCGACGACGAGATCGATCTGCTGCGCCCCCATGTTCTTTTCCTTGAGCAGAAAGGCTACACCGTCACCACCGTGAACAACGGCCTCGATGCCGTCGACCATATCGGCAAGCAGGAGTTCGACATCGTTTTCCTGGATGAGAACATGCCCGGCCTGAGCGGGCTGGAGACGCTCTCGCGCATCAAGACCATGGCACCGCGCACACCGGTGATCATGATCACCAAGAGCGAAGAGGAGAGCATCATGGAGGATGCCATCGGCAGCAAGATCAGCGACTACCTGATCAAGCCGGTGAACCCGAACCAGATCCTGCTGGCGCTGAAGAAGCATCTCGATGGAAAACGGCTCGTGAGCGAGAAGACCACCACGAACTACCAGCAGCAGTTCGGCCGCTTGAGCATGCGCCTGAGCGATCGCATGAACGCGAAGGAGTGGATGACGATGTACGACGACCTCGTGCGCTGGGAGCTGGAACTGAGCGGAAACCCGGACCAGGGAATGACCGAGATCCTGCGCAGCCAATGGGGTGAAGCGAACGACCTCTTCTGCCGCTTCGTGGAGAACAACTACCTGGATTGGCTCAGTGGGCACGCGAAGGACGCCCCACTCCAGTCGCACCAGCTCTTCAAGGCGAAAGTGGCCCCGCACATCGACGAGAAACAGTCGCCGCTCTTCATGGTACTCATCGACAACCTGCGACTGGACCAATGGCGCGTGCTGGAGCCGATCCTGAGCGAATACTTCAAGGTGGAAGAGCAAGGGCTGTTCTATGCCATTCTTCCAACGGCCACGCAGTACGCACGCAACGCGATCTTCGCCGGCATGATGCCCGCCGACATCGAGAAGCGCTTCCCCGGCAAGTGGATCAACGAGGATGAAGAGGGCAGCAAGAACGCGCACGAGGAGGAGTTCCTGGCCGACCAGCTGAAGCGCTTGGGCAAGAACGTGAAGCACAGCTACCACAAGATCACGAACCTCACCGCCGGGAAGAAGCTCGCCGAGAGCATGAACAACCTGATGGGCAATGCGCTCAACGTGATCGTCTACAATTTCGTGGACATGTTGAGCCATGCGCGCACGGAGATGGAGATCATCCGTGAACTGGCGGAGGATGAACCGGCCTACCGTTCATTGACGAAAAGCTGGTTCGAACATTCGCCTTTGCTGGACATATTGAAGATCATCGCCGAGAAAGGATGCAGGCTGGTGATCACCACGGACCACGGCACCATCCGGGTGACGGAGCCCAGCAAAGTGATCGGCGACCGGAACACGAATACGAACCTGCGCTACAAGCACGGCAAGAACCTCACCTACGAAGCACGCGACGTGCTGGCCATCAAGGACCCCGCGAAGGCGCTGCTGCCGCGCGCCAATGTGAGCACGACGTATATCTTCACCAAGAAGGATTTCTACTTCGTGTACCCGAACAACTACAACCACTTCGTCAATTTCTACCGCAACACCTTCCAGCACGGCGGCATTTCGATGGAGGAAATGCTGGTGCCGGTGATCCACCTCAAACCCCGCTGATCCCGCCTTCCGGCGAACAACCCACAACGAACAACCGGCCTATGAGCACCATGCTGCAACTGAACCGCGCCGAGGAAGCGCCCGATCTGGCCGCCGCCATGTTGAGCGCGTGCAGCGATCGCCGCGTGTTCGCTTTCCAAGGCGAGCTCGGTGCGGGCAAGACCACCCTGATCAAGGCGTTCTGCGGCGAACTCGGTGTGCAAGCGGGCACGAGCAGTCCGTCGTACAACATCGTGAACGAATACCGCACGGCGAAGAACGAGACGGTGTACCACTTCGACCTCTTCCGTCTGAAGGACGTGGCCGAGCTGGAAGGCATCGGCTTCAGCGAATACCTGGACAGCGGTCATTACTGTTTCGTGGAATGGCCCGAGCTCGCGAAGAGGATGTTGCCCATCAATGCGGTGAACATCCGCATGCGCATCGGTGCCACCGGGGATCGCACCATTGAAATGGCCCTATGAGCGCGAGCAGCGAACTGCTGAAACAATTGGCGAGAGAGGTGGCGCTCTCTCCGCAGGAGCAGGCGCTCGCCGTAGGTAGCAAGCATAAGAGCCTCTTCATCGGTATACCGAAAGAGAGCACCTTCCAGGAACACCGTGTGCCGTTGACACCTGCGAGCGTCGCAGTGCTTGTCGGGCGCGGGAACGAAGTGGTGATCGAGCGCGGCGCAGGCCATGCCGTGCAGTTCCAGGACAGCGACTACAGCGAGGCCGGTGCGATGCTCGTGGACAGTTCCGAAGAGGTCTTCAAGGCTGACATGATCCTGAAAGTGGCACCGCCCGGCCCGAAAGAGATCGACATGCTGCGGCCCAAGCAGATCCTCATCAGCGCATTGCAGATGACCACGCAGCCCAAGGACACGCTGCGGAAAATGATGGACAAGAAGGTGACGGCAGTCGCCTGGGATTTCATCCGGGACCGGGAAGGCATCTACCCGATCATCCGCGCGATGGGCGAGATCGCGGGGAATACCAGCATCCAGATCGCCGCCGAACACCTGAGCACCGACAAGGGCGGCCAAGGTCTCATGCTCGGCGGCATCAGCGGCGTGGCCCCGGCGGAAGTGGTGATCATCGGCGCGGGTACTGTGGGCGAGTTCGCCACGCGCGCCGCCATGGGCCTTGGTGCCAGTGTGAAGGTCTTCGACAAGAGCATCTACCGCCTGCGCCGCTTGCAGAGCGACCTGGCGCAACGCGTATGGACCAGCGTGATCCAGCCGGACGAACTGGGGCGTGCGCTGCAACAGGCCGACGTGGCCATCGGCGCGCTGCGCCCGGAGCATGGCCGCGCCCCCATGGTGGTGAACGAGGACATGGTGCGCGAGATGAAGAACGGCAGCGTGATCGTGGATGTGAGCATCGACCGTGGCGGCTGCTTCGAAACGAGCCATCCAACGGATCTCAGCGATCCCGTGTTCAAGAAGTTCGGCGTGATCCA
>JANMKC010000484.1:0-1580 GCA_031371785.1 Flavobacteriales bacterium
GTCGCATAGGGTTGGCCAGCGGTGGCATCCGGTGGTTGCATTGGGCAGAGCGTCGGGTACGCGGGATCGGCGGTGCAGGTGAAATTGATCGCGCAGCCGGGGCATTGTGCCCGTAGGGGCGACGCTTGAATCGCCCAAAACAGCAATGCCAACAGAATGATACCAACGCGCATGCGCATGTCAGTTGGTATCTGCCGTCTTCCGAAGCATCCGCACCGCCGAGAACGCCACGAGCGCACCGATACCGATGATCGCGATCCACACCCATTTCATACCGGGCGCGAAGCGCGGACCGGGCGGCTCGATCTTCGGCGCAGCCATCATCGCGGGCATATCGAGCCGGGCGATCGATGCGGGAATACTGTCGCGGAAATGTTCGAGGTCATAACGCGGTGCATCGGCCATCGCATCGCCGGTGGTGAGCGTGTAACGCACACCCGCTTTCATCTTCGCGATGAGGCGATGTTCCAATTGGAACGCACGGATGTTCGTGATGCCGAGCGGTTGGTCGTTCTGGTTCTCGATGGTGATCATGAGCGTGTCCGTGATCGCTCCCGGTCCGGCGATGGTGCCACGCCCATAGCTCGCGAGCGTGAAACTCCCCAGTGGTTGATCAATGACCACAGGCATTTTGCGCAACCGGCCCTGGATCTCCTGATGTACATGCGCCGTGAAAGAGCCTTGCCGCACGTATGGCCCATCGCTGTGGATCTCGAACGAGAGGCGATCGGCCTTGAAAGGTGAGGCACCGAACAGCGCGATGCGTGTGGTGGTGCGGTCCTCGGTGCGAGCGAAGGTCAGTCCATCGATCGATGTGTAGCGGCCTTCGCTGCGCGCGCGACCACTATGGCCGAGGTCGAGTACTTGCACCGGCGCGCTCTTGCGGTCGTTCAGTTCGATGCGGTAGTAGCGGTAGTCACTCAGCGGGAGGTCCACAAAGCGCAGCACGCTCGTGGCGTCATCGCCTTCACCAACGGACAGGCACTCCTCCATGATCATGTACCAGTTCTCGCGATCGTCGCTGCCGGTGATGCGTGCGCGCTTCGTCACCATCGCATTGCGGATGTGGACCTGCAGTTCATCGACGGTTGCGGCGCTGTCCGCTTCCATCTCGATGATGGTGTGCTGGTCCACGCGCTCGTTGCGTAGCAGCTTGTAGTTGCGCATCCATGTGCGCTCGTACATCGCGGGCTCGAACTCCAGCAGGTAAGGCACCTCATGCTTCAGCGGGTCCAGCAAGCGCAGGTCGCCGAGGTCGGACTTCGAACGGCCTACGACTTCCGGAGAAAGCACGACCGTGCAGTAGCCATCATTCGGTACCGGTGGCAACAACACGCTCCACTGCGGCTGCGCGAACGAAGCGAGAGATGTTGCGCACAGTACATGCGCGCCAACAGTTCGGATCGCCCTGCGGATCATGGAAGCGGAGGTGGCTTTGGCTGATCGGCCGATGGGCCGATCGATAAATCATCATCCTTCAACAACCCTTTCAGCTTGTTGTACATGAAGCTCACTACCAACAACAGGATGCCGAGGCAGATGAACGCCGCCACCTTGCCGCCTTCGCTGATGCCGCTGAG
>JANMKC010000053.1:0-2084 GCA_031371785.1 Flavobacteriales bacterium
AGTTCGAGTTCACATGTACGGGCTACCTGCGGAAGATCAGCTCCAACGGCAGTGGGCTCTTGCTGACCAAGTGGAGCACCATGCCGCTCCAGTACAACAAGACCTACAGCGTGCGCATCCGGGTGAGCTTCGACAACGGCAATAGCTACTGCCCGTTCGGATCGAGCTGCAACATCACGACGGCAGCGGCTCCTCCCGCGAACGGTGGTGGTGGTCGCGAGGCGATCGCGGCGGACGACAGCGGGTCCGAAATGAACGTGTGGCCTAACCCCAGCCGTGGCGAGGGCATGCACCTGGTGATCCAAGGTTTCGAGGAGGAAACCACCAACGTTCACGTGAGCGTGCTGGATCTCTTCGGCAAACAGGTGCATGCACAGGACATCATGGTGGAAGGCGACCTGCTCAACACCATGATACCCACTGACCGGATGGAAGCAGGTGTCTACGTCGTTACGGTATCCGTTCCGGGCCGCGCTTGGACGAAGCGGTTGGTGGTGCAGTAGGGTTGAACGTTCCATGCGCGAAGCCCCGATCAGCGATGGTCGGGGCTTCGTCGTTCCACGGAACTATGCACACCACAGGCATCCCGCGCGGATGGAGTGAATACCCCCAAAGAGTCTTTCCACGCTACGCGGATCCCCTCATCCCATGGGCTGCGCGACGCTGATGCTCCTACGGCCTGTGATCGCGATCCCGTGGTTCGTGCCGCTCCCCATTGAAGGATTGGTCGAAGTTATCATCCACTTCGTCGATGAAATCAGCTTGACAAGCGAAGGGGGGTGCGACCAACTTACGGCACCGAAAAGGAAACTCCGCACATGCTGAAGCACTTCTCTACCACAACTCTCCGATCGCGCCTTGGCTTCTTGGACCGAATGCTGGCGATGGCGGCTCTATTGATATCGGCCTCATTGGCCCCAGCGCAAACCGTGTCACAATACTCGTTCGCCCAAACGACCGGGACCTACACCACGATCACCGGGGGTACCGCGTTGTTCTCGACCACCTTCGACGACAACACGCCTGCCACGGTAACGATCCCCGGTTTCTTTTTCGCGGGAACCACTTACACCACGATGTTCGTGAGCACGAACGGATTTCTCACGTTCGGTTCAGTCCCCGCTACCACGGAGTATACCCCCATCAGCAGCAGCGCCAGCTATACGGGTGCGGTATCGGCCTTCGGTGTCGATCTGAACAACGCGGCGAGCGGCACACAGGAGGTACGCTGGCAGCAGGTCGGATCGGAGATCATCGTGCAATGGCGTGCGGTGCGTCGCTTCAACCTGAGCGGGGAAACGATCGACTTCCAGATACGCTTGAACACCACCACGGGTGCCATTACCACCATCTACGCCAATTCAACGCCGAACGCAAGCACCACCAACTATCCGCAGGTGGGCTTGCGTGGACCGAACAATACGTTCGCGACGAACGTGAATAACAGGCGAGTGGACCAGGTCTATCCCGCCGTCGGTTCACAGTGGTCGACGTCCTTGGCCGGGACGACCAATGCGGATCAATGCCGGTATAACAACACTTCTGGGCGTAATCCGGGCAATGGTCAATCCTACACCTGGACCCCGCCTTGCCTGCCCCCGACGGTAGCCAACGCAGGCCCGGACCAAAGTACCTGCGTGAACTCCACAGCTACCCTGGCCGCCAACACAGCTACGGTCGGTACCGGTGCATGGAGCCAAGTGAGCGGCACTGCGGCCACCATCACCACCCCGGGCTCGCCCACGACTACCATCACAGGTCTTACCTCGGCCGGTGCCCGCACTTTCCGTTGGACCATCAGCAACAGCCCATGCACAGCTACCACGGATGACGTGATCATCACCGTGAACGCCCCACCCACCACGGCAGCGGCCGGTAACCCGCAAACGATCTGCGCAACATCCGGAAGCGCAACGATGGCAGGTAATACCGCGACTACCGGAACAGGTGCATGGAGCTTCATCAGTGGTCCGGTAACACCGACGATCACCACACCGGCTTCGCCCACATCGGGCATCACCGGCATGACCACCGCTGGCAACTATGTGTTCCAGTGGACGATCAGCAATGCACCCTGCACCGCA
>JANMKC010000073.1:0-7477 GCA_031371785.1 Flavobacteriales bacterium
CCGCAACTGCGCGTACACACGTTGCCGAGGATCATGAAGGTGGCCGTGCCCGCGCCCCAGCATTCACCCATGTTCGGGCAGTTGCCGCTCTGGCAGATGGTGTGCAGCTTGTGCTCGCTGACAATGCCACGCAGCTTGCGGTAGTGCTCCCCTGTTGGCAACTTCACTCGCAGCCAATCAGGACGGCGCTTGGCGGGTTCCGCTGATGCGATGCTCGCTGTGTCGCTCATCGGATGGTCTTTCCACCGAAGTGGACAGCCAGGTAGAACTCCAGGAAGAACTGTTTGTTCTCCACACCTTCCAGCTCGGCCATGATCGGCACCTTTTCCGGATACGCGTCGAGCGAAGCACCCACTTCGATGGCGCGAATGCCGGTGTTGTCGCCTGCGTATTCGAAGTTCAGGCCTGCGCGCCCGAACGCTCCCGCGTACACCTTCATCTCGTTGAAACCCCTGAACCACGAGGCCCGGCCGAAGATGTTGTTGGCGAAATGCTTCGCCGGATCGTAGCGCTCTTCGACGATGTTGTCGTACGGTGGGTTCGATGTGCCATCGAGGCGAGTGCCTATCTGCAGGTACACCGGTTTCAACAAGCCCAACGATGGCCCGATGCCCCATACATAGTTCACCTCCACCCCGCTCTTGCGGATCTTCTCCGTGATGCGGTGCTTGCGGCCATAAGTGGGCCGCAGGATGAGCATGCTGTTCAGCTTGCCGTAGAAGTATCCGCGTGAATCCTCATAGAACGGGTTGTAGCTCTTGATCTCCTTGGGGTGCTTCATGCCCACCAGTTCCACCCCGAACAAATGCCGATCGGAGGCGCTGCGGTATTTGCCGAAGAACAGCTGGCCGCCCCAGCCATCCCCGTGCGCTACGGGCCCTCCGTAGATCTCGCGACTGTACAAGGTCCGGTGTTCATCATCATACACGCTCTCCTGTGCCCTTATAATGCTCGCTGCCCCGAGCAGGAAAAGGAAGGTGAGTGTGTGCCGCATGGGAAGGGTCAACATCGGTATCCGAGGCAGGAGAGGCCCAAAGCTACAAGCACGCAACGTTCATTTCATCTTCCTTAGCGCTCAAATGGATACGGCTACCGTCAACTATTCGGGCGACCTGCGTTGCCAGGCAACGCACCTGCGCAGTGGCGCATCGTTCATCACCGATGCCCCATTGGACAATCACGGAAAGGGCGAGGCGTTCAGCCCCACTGACCTGCTGTGCGTTTCGTTGGCCACCTGTATGCTCACCACCATGGCCATCCACGCCCCGGCCAAAGGCATCACTATGCCGAAGGCCAACGCCCGCGTAGTGAAACACATGGCTGCCGATCCGCGGAGGGTGGCACATGTGGAAGTACACATCCGGATGGAGGGCGGCACGTTGGACGACAGGCAACGTGCGATCCTGGAGAACATCGCCCATACTTGTCCTGTGGCCCGGAGCCTGCACCCCGATGTGCGGCAGGAAGTGACATTCGAGTACCTGTAAAGCACCGGCACGCATACGAAAGCCCCGAGGGTATCGGGGCTTCGGGGATCACTACAGGATCTTGATCAGCCGCGCTTCTCCGCCGTCGGCTTCTGCACCTTGCTATAGGCCGGGCAGGAGTGGAAGCTATGGCACGCGCTGAAGAGCACGGTGGCCGCCAGCAGGAGCGCCAGTACTTTGGTCAGCTTTTTCATCGTTGGTCCGTTCGGATCTCGTGGAGCGTTCAACACCACGGGGATGCTGTTCGCACAAAAGTAACCGCTGATACCCGCGCGCTCCCCAAAATGTTTCAACGATCGGATCGTCGATCTTTCCTCCGCATGGGTCCAACAGCTCCACCAGACAACGCCGCATCACGACCGGATATTGGTACGGGCTGGTATGAGCGGCTCGGAAATGAATTCGAACAACCTTACTTCCACTCGCTCAAAACCTTCCTCGTCGCTGAGCGCGAGCACCACGTTGTTCACCCACGCGGAAGCGATATTTTCAATGCGTTCAAACGCACACCGTTCGAGGCCGTGCGCGTGGTGATCCTGGGCCAAGACCCCTACCACGGACCCGGCCAGGCCCACGGGTTGTGCTTCAGCGTGCAACGAAGCGTGCCGATACCACCATCGCTGCACAACATCTTCGCGGAGATCCATCGCGAGTTCGGCACTCCACCTCCAACACATGGCGACCTGAGCGCTTGGGCCGATCAGGGCGTGATGCTGTTGAACGCGACCCTGACCGTGCGCGCCGGGGAAGCGGGTTCGCATCAAGGCAAGGGCTGGGAACAATTCACGGACGCGGCCATCGCAGCGCTCGCCCGCGAACGCACCGGGCTCGTCTTCCTCTTGTGGGGCCGCTTTGCACAGAACAAGGAAGCATTGATCGGGGACCGGCATTACGTGCTGAAAGCCCCGCATCCATCGCCGCTCTCCGCGCACCGTGGCTTCATCGGGTGCGGGCACTTCGGCCAAGCGAACGAACTGCTCGTGGCGCAGGGGCTGCCACCCATCGATTGGCGCTTGTGATGCGAGCGCTCCTTCTTCTCCTGCTGATGCCGATCATGGCCAATTGTGCGGCACAATCCCGCTGGGTGAGCGCCGAGGCGGAACAAACCTTGCCCAAGAAATGGCGGGGCGTCCAGAAAGTGAACGGGCCTTTGGGTGCGCAACAATGGTCGGCAAGCGTGCGCTCCGACCTCATCGCCCAAGGCTGGCTCGAAGCATCATGCGACAGCCTGCTGGTGATCGGCGACACGACGCACGGCCTGTTCCACATGGGGGACCGTTACCGCTGGGCACGGCTCGGTGCGGGCAACGTTCCACTGGAGATCGCTTCCGCAGCGCATTTCCGGGAACGTTTCTATTCCGGCAGACCGCTCTCGCCCCGACAAATGGCCCGGCTCTATGAAGGGTTGCTGGAAGAGTGCGAACAGAACGGATATCCCTTCGCTTCCGTGGGCCTGGACAGCCTGCTCGCCACGGGCGACGGGCTACGCGCAACGATCCAACTCGACAAGGGCAGGCTTACGCGCATGGACAGTGTTATCGTTCGCGGGGATGCGCGCATCGGGCAGCGCTACCTCTATGCGCACATCGGCATCTCGCCGGGCGATCCCTACAATGAAACGCTCGTTGCTGGGATCGACAAGCGCTTGCGTGAGCTGCCCTTCATTTCGCAGAAGCAGGCCCCGTATGTGCTCTTCACTCCCGAACGCACCAAGGTCTACCTCTTCCTGAACACAAAGAAGGCGAGCAGTTTCAATGGGATACTCGGCGTGCAACCCGAACCTGCCACTGGCAAAGTGAAGTTCACCGGCGACCTCGACCTGCGATTGCGCAACGCGCTCCGGCACGGCGAAGCGATCGATCTCAATTGGCGCGCATTGCAGGATCGTACCCAGGACCTGAAGGTGCGCTTCAATTATCCCTTCGCGTTCAATACACCGTTCGGCACCGACCTCAGCTTGAAACTGTTCAAGCGCGACACCACCTTCTTGGAGGTCACATCGCGCGCCGCGCTCGAATATGCGCTCGCACGGAGTGACAAAGTGAGCGTGTTCGTGAACAACAAGAGCAGCGAGCGATTGGGCCGCTTCGTGCTGACCACGCCCGGTCTCGGCGACATGAAGCTCACCTCCTACGGGCTGGGCGTCCAGCGCGATCGGTTCGATTACCGCTTCAATCCGCGCGCAGGCCTGGGTGTGGACCTCGAAGGCTCTGTGGGGCGCAAGCGCAGCACCACCGCGAGCATCGCCGATCAGGCGACCACGCCGTATTCCTACACCACGCAATATGAACTGAACGGCCATGTGGTGTGGCACATCCCGCTGGGGCGGCGCGCCACATTGCGGCTCGCAGGCCAAGGCGGGAGCATGGTGAACCCGACCCTCTATCGCAACGAACTCTATCGCATCGGTGGCTTGAAGAGCCTGCGCGGGGTGGATGAGGCGAGCATCTACTGTTCCTCGTTCGCCATGGGCACAGCGGAGTATCGCTTCCTGTTCGAGGAGAACAGCAACTTCTTCGTCTTCGCCGACCAGGCCTGGTGGGAGGACCAGAGCCAGCAGTTGCTCACCGACACACCATTGGGCTTCGGCGTGGGAACCAGTTTCGAGACCAAGGCGGGGATCTTCAGTCTCACGTATGCGCTCGGCAAACAGTTCAGCAACCCGATCGAACTGCGCGGGGGGAAAGTGCATTTCGGGTTCACGAGTCTCTTTTGAAGATGAACGCAGAGGCGCAGAGGGATACGCATGAGAACGGAACGCGAAGGGCGCAAAGGACGCAGAGCGCACGAAGTGGACGGGGCACATCGATGAGGTTCGTGCTCGGTATTCTGATCGCCTTGATGTGCTTCGATGCTCGCGCGCAAAGCGGCACGCTTCCGCCGAAACAAGCGCTCGCGGATTTCCTGCTGGAGTACATGTCGGTGCGGTACAAGGGGCTGAACACCGGCGGCGACGTTCTCTACATTTCCGTGCGGCAGCAGCGCTTGTACCACTTACGGCATAGCGCCATGCTTCGTGAGTACGTGATCTCCACTTCGTTGAACGGCCTTGGTGAAAAGCAGGACAGCTACCGCACCCCTACCGGCCTGCATTTCGTGCGCGAGCGCATTGGCGAGGGCCTTCCACCATGGAGCATCTTTCGCGAACGGCACTGCACCGGAGAAGTGGCTGACACTACCTCCACCCCCGATGAGGACCTCATCACTTCACGCATCCTCTGGCTCGCGGGCATGGAGTCGGGGCTGAACGAAGGCGGCGCGGTGGACAGCTTCGCACGCAACATTTACATACACGGCACCGCCGATGAGCGCTCGCTCGGCAGGCCCAGCAGCCACGGCTGCGTGCGCATGCGCAACCGCGATGTGATCGAACTCTTCGATGAAGTACCCGTGGGCGCGCTCGTGGTGATCTACGACAATTGAGCGACACGTCCCTGATGCACACGGGAGGAGGCCGTGGGTGCGCTATCCGGGACCTCCGCTCCGCACAGGTCTCCCATCGGCAAAGGTGCCAAGCGAGCCTTGCTCCATCAGGCCGACTTTTGGAAGACCTGACGGGGCCTTTACCGCCTTGCCCCAAAAACCGGATCGCCCGCCATCATACTCACGAAGCCGCTGACTTCACTTCATATTTTGCCCACTTGATCAAGGATCCATCAAAGTCATCTTCGTTCATCACCGACTTGATCACGTCAGCACGTGACTTGTCTTCGTCCCGTCCCGACTTGTCTTTCTTCCCGAAGAAGTGGTCTTGCCCAGCGCACGGCTTGTCTTCGTCACCTGCTGGCTTGATCTGCCGAGCATCCGGTTGTCTTTGTTCTTCGCTGGCATGATCAAGTCCACGCGTGGGCAAGTTTCGCCAGGACCTCCCTTGACTTGGTGGAGCACCAACTTGTCTTGGTGATCGGAGAGGATATCTTGGCTACCGGCTGGCTTGTCTTGCTCCTGCACTGACTTGCTTTGGTCGCTGGCCGACTTGAATTTCCGCGTGGCGACTTGATCAAGTCAGCCGAATATTTGAACAGGCCAGGTACCTCGGTGAGTCATTCACTGAGGTGGGTTCACTCCACCACCACCTTGCTCCCCGCCAACCACCGCCTCCTATCCGCCAAGTGAACGAAGTACGTGCCGCTCGCATAGCCGCTCACATCCAATGTGCAGGTGATGCGATCCAAGTTGCTCACCGCTTTCTGTTGCGCGACCACGCGCCCGTTCGCATCCAACAACAGCACACGCACATCGCCTTCGGGAGCAAAGCCTTCTGGGCATTGCAGTTCTACCCGCACATTGTCCCGCGCCGGGTTGGGTGAAACGATCAAGTGACTTTGCAGGTCTGTTACCACTTCCTCCACGCCCACCGTGTTGCAGCCCGGCACCAAGCAGCCAAGACTATCGAGCTTCAATAGCCAGAGTTGCGCGTAAGGGTAGTCCGCGCTGTTCGCCTCGCCCGTCAGCACCAAGCCTCCATCAGAGGTCGGCTTCACATCCCAGAACAGTTGCCATAGACTTATAGACGATACATCGTAGTGCGAGTACAGCCGGCTCCATTGCGGATCACCCTCCTTGCTCAACTTCACCAAGGTGCCTTTGCTCAACAGATCACTGCGTTGTATCCAACCGCATAGCACCAACGAACTGTCCTCTGTTTCAAAACCTGCGTGGAATTCGCTAGGTCGATCCGACTCATCCGTTTGCAGCAATTCCTTGCGCCACACTTGCGCGCCGGATGTGTCATACTTGGCCGCCAACGAATACCCTCCTTCGTTCCCGACTCCAGTTGTACCCAACGCGACCACCCCACCGGCTTTGAGCGCTATCAAGCTGAGGCATCTACCATATTGGGTGTCGGTCCGCCGCCATAGTTCATTGCCCAGTGTGTCCGAACGGATCAATACGGCCCGGTTGAGATTGCCAACGACATTCCCCCGGCCGCCCACGAACCAGCTCCCATCCTTCCCTTCCACCACATCCTCACCATCCAAGTTCGCAAAGCCGTGGTAGCTCTTGATCATACCCATGCTATCCAAGCGGTACACGTATGCTTCTTCAGGGAACTCATGCAAGCCTGTGATCAAGAGATCCCCACTATCAGTCCGTGCGAGGCCGCGCATGGTAAAGGTGCTATCGACCGCAACGAACCGGGTCCAAACGGTATCGCCATCTAAACCATACTTGTACAGAAAGAGGCTGTCGTTGAAAAAATCACCAACCCCGAACAGGACCAAACCTGCATAGTACCCGGTTCCGGTGGCTATGATGGGCGAAGCCTGTCCGATGTTGTCCTGACGATAGGTTTGGATCGTAGACTCTGCTACAACGCCTCCGTTCGGATCAAAGCTGGTAACATAGATGTCTTGACTTTGATCGGAAAGACCCTTCTGAAGTCCGAACACCCGAAACCCGTTCTCCAATTCAAACACAGAGTTACCAGTAGCAAAACTCCCCACCTGATTGAACCGCACAGTATCGAAGCGCACGACCTCCTGGCCCCGCAAGTGCGGGACCAGGAGGCTGAACGCGCTTCCGATAAGAAGAAGCTTCTTCATTGGTTCAATGCTTGACCAACAAGCGTCCACTCCCGCGCTCGGGTGTTTCCCGAGTGCGAACGGATCCTACGGCCTCTGACCATTTCCGGTTTTCATTGCACCACCACCTCTTGTCCTGCTATCCACCTCCGCGCATCGCACAAATGCAAGGTATAAGCCCCTGCTGCGAAGCCGCTCAATGAGAACTCCACCGCATCCGGTGCGCTCGTGGGTATAGGCTCTTGGCGCACCACTTGGCCCACGTTATTCACCAGAACCAAGCGTAAAGGACCCTCCGGTTTGAAACCCTCAGGCAGGTTTAAACCCACTTGCAATTGCTCACCCAGCACCGAGCGCACAGGATTTGGCCACACCTTCATCGCATCGCGTAGGTTCGTGTATTGCTCCGCGATACCTACGTTCTGGCAACCGGGCAGCAAGCACCCCATGCTGTCCAGTTTTACC
>JANMKC010000099.1:0-5805 GCA_031371785.1 Flavobacteriales bacterium
ACCTGGTAGCCGCCCGAATCGGTCAGAATCGGCCGGTCCCAGCCGTTGAACTTGTGCAGTCCGCCTGCGTGTTCCAGCACTTCCACACCCGGCCGCAAGTACAAGTGGTAGGTATTACTGAGCATGATCGGCGCACCGATGTCGTCGCGCAGCTCGCGAACATGCACGGCCTTCACAGCGCCGAGCGTGCCCACTGGCATGAACACCGGTGTGGGCACGATGCCGTGGTCCGTGTGCAGTTCGCCGGCGCGGGCCTTGCTTTTGGGATCGGTGGCAAGGAGATCGAACTTCATGAACGGCCGCGAAGATGCGAAGCTGCTGCGTGTCTCGGAGACCGTGATCGTCAACGGCTCGTGCGAAGCAACGTGACCTTCCCCGTGGAAAGGTCCATGGAATAGGTGTAGCGGATCATTGCTGCCTTCGCTCCGCTGATTCCGCCGATGATACCCCCGCCTATAGCACCCATTTGAGTTGCGACCGGGACGACAATGCTTTCGCTCTGTCGATCCATTGGCATACCCGCACAGAATAGGAGATCCTCACCTGTCTTGCTTGCTGCCGCATACTAGCGTTGGAGTTTCAATGGTAGGCAGTTGAGGAAAAGAGTATCGCCAGTCGAAATGGCGAAGATTTTTCGGGTGATGAACTTCCTGCGATAACTATCCGTCGGATCGATAACCTTGAAATCGTTTCCACCGTTCATTTTGATATCGCCATCCGTGCGACGAACGACCGTGAATTGCATTCGAATAGAAGGCGTTCCATTCCGCAGTTCTTCGAGATCGCGGTAGGCACCGCGCGGGAATGAAGTCTCGGCACTTTGTGCGAACGAGCTTGGCGCGGTGATCAACAGAACGACTGCATGCAACGCCATTAGCCAGCATTGTCCGGGTCGGTCTATCATTTCCTAATAGCGTGCTTGCTCGAAGTGACGATCGCAATTTACAATCGCCGGATCGGAAAGGACCTTCATCGCCCTTCCACGCCCCATCTGTTCATAACTGCCATTCGTCGCAGCCCAGCGCGGAATGATGCGCGGATAGCTTCGCCGCACAACCACCGCGCGTCATCGCGGCCCTTCGCGTGTTCGCCCTCATCGCTCCTTACGTCCTCGCGGTCCTCATCAGCGCCTTGGTGGTGCTGGCCTTCTTCCACTTCGTGATCTTCAGTAGGCTGGCATTCAGGAAGCAAGTGGTGGAGCCGGAGCGCACGCTGCCGGTGAGCATCGTGATCTGCGCGCGCAATGAGAGCAACTCCCTGCAGCAACTGATCCCCTTGATGATGGACCAGGACCACGCGGAGTTCGAAGTGGTAGTGGTGAACGACCGCAGCGAGGATGATACGTGGGAGAGCCTGCAATGGATGAAACCCAACTATCCGAAGCTGCGGCCGGTGAACATCCAGGCCGATGAGAAGTTCAGCTACGGCAAGAAGATCGCGCTGGGCGTAGGCATCCGCAGTGCGAAGCATGCGCATGTGATCCTCACGGACGCTGATTGCATGCCCGTCGGGCGCGATTGGGTGAGCACCATGTGCGCGGGCTTCAAGGGCGGCAAGAAGATCGTGATCGCCTTCAGTCCGTACGAGAAGCGCACGGGTTTCACGAACATGATCGAGCGGTACGACGGCATCAGCAAAGCGGTGCAGTACATCAGCTTCGCACAAGCGGGGTTCCCTTACATGGGCGTGGGACGCAACCTCGGTTACACGCAGGACACCTTTCTCGCGGCGAAAGGCCCCGGCCGCCACTCAAGCCTGATGAGCGGCGACGATGACCTCTTCATCAACGAAGTAGCGCGCAAACACAACACGACGGCGGTTGCCGACGGTCGCTCGTTCATGACCACCCGCGCCACACCCGACCTCGCCACGTGGATCCGCCGTAAACGCCGACACTACACCACCGCGCGCTTTTATCGCTTCGGGCACCAGGTGCTGCTCACATTGTTGCCGGTCGCGCGGTTGTTGCTGTGGGCATCGGTGGTGTACCTGCTCATCACCGGTCACCCGATAGAAGCACTGGTGGGCGTGGCGATCGAAGTGCTCGTATTCCTGCCCATCCGCATGGCGGCGATGCGTCGCCTTGGTGCGGGCGGCATCATCTGGCTGACACTCCCCCTGGAATGGCTGTTCCTACTTTTGGAGCCGTCGCTGTACCTCAGCACGCTCCTTATCAAACCCCGCCGATGGAAGTAAGCGATAACCTCTCGGAGAAAGGGCTGTACGATCTGCAGCTCGTGAAGCGCGCCACGGAAAAGAAGGACCAGAAGGCCTACGCCGAACTGATGTCCCGCTACCGCGACTCGATCTACTTCATGCTGTTGAAGATGATCAACAACAAGGACGATGCGGAGGACCTCACGATCGAGGCGTTCGGCAAGGCCTTCAACCGCCTTCACCAGTACACGCCGAACTATGCGTTCAGCACCTGGTTGTTCAAGATCGCGTCGAACAACTGCATCGATTGGATCCGCAAGCAGAAGAAGAAGATGATGAGCATCGATGCGCCCATCGGTACCGACGACGGTGATGAGATGCACATCGAACTGCGCGGCCACGGCCCCGATCCGGCGGATGTCGCCATCCGCAACCAGAAGAACGATGTGATGCGCGAAGTCGTGGACAAGCTCAAGCCGCGCTATCGCACATTGGTGGAACTGCGCTACTACAAGGAATACAGCTACGAGGAGATCGCACAAGAACTGGACCTTCCACTTGGCACGGTGAAAGCCCAGCTCTTTCGCGCCCGCGAGTTCCTGCAAGGCCTGCTGGAGCAACGGAAGGACACGATCTGATCCCCAACCCCGGTCCGTCCCGGAAAACCAACAGAGCATGGGCCTGCGTGTGGGAGGTTTGTCCGGGACCTCGGCAAAGCCGCTTCGCGATCGCTCCGCATCTTCCTTTCTCGCGCCGGGTCTCCGCAACAAGGTGTGCGCTCCAACAAGGTTCGGGACCCTGCGCCCACTTGATCGCGGATGACTGACGGGGACCCTCCGATGGAACAAGCTGCCGCGATCGTCTTCAAGTACTTCACTGATCTTTCAGCGGAACAACGCGAACGTTTCGAGAAGCTCGGCGCGCTTTACGCCGAATGGAACGAGCGTGTGAACCTGATCTCGCGCAAGGACATCGTTCATCTGTACGAGCGGCACATCCTGCACTCGCTCGGCATTGCGAAAGTGCATGCCTTCGCAGCGGGTTCGCGCGTTGTGGATGTCGGTACCGGTGGCGGCTTTCCCGGCGTTCCGCTCGCGATCATGTTCCCCCAAAGCCGCTTCCACTTGATCGATGGCACTGGCAAGAAGATCGCGGCGGTGAAGGGAGTGATCGAGGCTCTCGGCCTTGTCAATGCCACCGCTGAACAGGTGCGTAGCGAAGACCACAGGGGCGTCTACGACATCATCGTCAGCCGTGCGGTCACCACGCTACCGGAGTTCATCACTACAACGAAGCATCTTGTCCGGAAAGGGAACGGACGCTTGTTGTATTTGAAAGGCGGCGATCTGGCCGACGAGATATTGCCGGTGCGTGACCAAGTGCGCTTGCACGAACTGAGCGACTACTTCAACGAGGAGTTCTTCGCGACGAAGAAGGTGGTGGAAGTGGCGATGTAGCCGCGCAACTACCAGCGCGGTAAAGAAGCGGACCACTGTTGAGGGTCAGGCCATCTCTCCTTGGGAGGGAGCTGGGGTGAGGTCGAACTGGAGCTTGCTGAGCGAATAGTACAAGCTGCCCTTTTCCGCGATCAGCTCATCATGTGTACCGCTGGAAACCACGGTTCCCTTGTCCAGCACGAGGATGCGATCGGCATTGCGCACGGTGCTCAAGCGATGGGCGATCACGATGCTGGTCCGCCCTTGCATCAGCTTGTCGAGCGCGTCCTGCACCAGGCGTTCGCTGGCGGTATCGAGCGCGCTGGTGGCTTCGTCGAGGATGAGGATCGCGGGGTCCTTCAGCACAGCGCGGGCTATGGCGATGCGCTGGCGTTGGCCGCCGCTCAACTGTATGCCGCGTTCACCAACAATAGTGTCATAGCCCTGCGGGAAGGAGGCGATGAACTCGTGCGCGTTCGCCTTTCGCGCGGCGGCTTCGATCTCTTCCTGCGGAGCGCCGGGCCTTCCGTATGCGATGTTCTCACGGATACTTCCCCCGAAGAGCAGCACCTCTTGCGGCACGATGCTCATGCGGTCGCGCAATGCGCTCAGGTCGAACTCGCGCGCATCTTTTCCATCGATGGTGATACGACCGTTCACCGGCTCATAGAAACGCAGTACCAATGAGGCGATCGTGCTTTTTCCTGCCCCGCTCGGCCCGACCAATGCGATGCGTTCGCCGGGCTCCACGATGAAGTCCACGTCCCTTAGCACGGGCATATCGGCGCGCGTGGCATAGTGGAAGCCGACATGTTCGAAGGCGATCGCGCCTTTCAACGTGAGCGTTCCCGTACGTTCGCCGAGTGTGATCGGTTCGGCTGTTTCTTCTTGCAGGTCCATCAATCGTTCCGTGGCACCGATCGCTTTCAGGATCGTGGTGATCAGCTCCGGAATGCTGCCGATGCTCGCACCGATGAAGAGCGAGTACATGATGAAGGACACCAGTTGGCCGATGCTCATCTGTCCCAATGCCGTAAGCTGCACGCCACGCCAGATCACCAGGACGATGCCACCGAACATGCATAGGATGATGAAGGAGACGAAGGCCCCGCGCCACCGCGCGCCCTTCAGTGCCAGCGCGCGAGCGGCCATCACGCTAGCACCGTAACGGCGTGTTTCCCAGACCTCGTTCGCGAACGCCTTCACGTTCTGGATGCCTTGCAGCGTTTCGTCCACGATCACGTTGGTGTCAGCGATACGGTCCTGCACCTGCTTGCTGAGCTTGCGCACAAAGCGCCCAAAGAAGACCGCCACGATCGCCACAACGGGTATCACCGCGAGCATGGTGAGCGTGAGTTGCACGTTCACTGTTGTGAGCAATAGGAGGCCGCCGATGATCACGATGAACTGGCGGATCAGTTCCGCGAGCGTAGTGGTGAAGGCGTCCTGGAGCAATGCGACGTCGGCACTGATACGGCTGTTCAGCTCGCCCACCCGGCGCTGCGCGAAGAAGGTCATCGGCAATCGCACGAGGTGTTCGTAGGTGTCCTTGCGCAACTGGGCCAGCACGTTCTCCGTGATCCAGCTGAATAGGTAGATGCGCATGAAACCGAACACGGCCTGCGCCGCGAACACGCACAGCAGTTGCACCGCCACCGCGTTGATGTTCGCGAAGAGTTCCTTCTGCGCGTTGAGGTCGCCCTTCGCGGCGTCAACGAGTTTGCCCATAAGCGCCGGGAAGAGCATGCTGAGCCCGGTGGTGATCAGCAGGAACAACAGGCCGACCACGAATCGCCAGCGGTAAGGCTTCAGGTAGCGGAAAATGCGCGTCGTCTTGCGAAGCGTGGCCTTGTCGAGCTTCGCCTTCGGAGCTTCGTGGTCCTTGAAACGTCGGCTGGCCATGGTTCCCTTACGTCATCGCGAGCGCGCTCTTGGCGCGAAGCGATCGTTGATCTCTTGGATCGCGGGGCAGGGTCGTGAACTGATCAAAGATCGCTTCACTTCGTTCGCGATGATGCTAGGCGTGTATCGCCACCATCCGGTCAGCGATGTGGTCGAAGAGGTTCTTCAGATATTCCAGCACTCGTAAGGCTCGCCATAGACGCCGCGGGCGACGGTCGCGATGGCAAAACGCGGGACGATCTCCTTAATAAAACACACGGCACGCCTAATCTCGCCCTCGGCCTCACGTTTTACATAGTATCGCAGATTT
>JANMKC010000122.1:0-61229 GCA_031371785.1 Flavobacteriales bacterium
CACTCTCAAGGTCCCGCACACCGGCTGGAACACACACCACGTTGCGCAACGACTTCCTCATCGGCGCGATCACGGCCGACCTGCGCTGGGCCTTCCGCGAAAAAATGGCACGCCTGCCGGGCCGGGAACTTTCCCTCGGCACGAAATATCCCGTGGTACATCTTCATGCGCTGCGCGCATGGAAGGGTTTGTGGGAAGGTGAAGTGGGAACGTGGCGGTTGGATGCCATGGTGGAGAAGACCTTCCACATCCGGTTGGTGGGCGATCTCTCATTGCGGGTACTCGGCGGTATCGCCGATCCCGGTTCGCCGATGCCGTTCCTGTACAACATGCGCGGCACGAACGGGGCAGGCCAGTTCCTGATCTCGGCGGACAACACCTTCGAGACGATGCGCCCGGATGAGTTCATGGCCGACAGGTATCTGTCTCTCCACATGCGCCACAGCTTCGGCACGCTGCTGGTGAAGGGCAAGCACTTCCATCCCAAGCCCGCCATCCTGAGCAGTGCGGCATTCGGGGAATTGGCTCATCCTGAGTACCATCGCGGTCTGTCGTTCACCCCGCTGAAAGAGGGTTTCTTCGAGAGCGGCCTGCGCATCGATGACATCTTCAGCACGATCGGTGCGGGCATTTTCTATCGTTACGGCCCCTACACCTTCACCAAGGCCAGCGACAACTTCGTCCTCAAGCTTTCCGCTTCGTTCGCGCTCTGAGCTGCCGCAGGTCGGTATCGGGAAAGGTCTTTTCGTTCCTTTGCTCGCGCTCGTTGGCACCAGTGTGTTCCACGGCGTTCTCCCGGAAAAAAAGATGTGGGCCTGGCTCGCTAGCCGCGTTTTGCGCAACCGTATGGCGATCCTGATCGCGGTGGGCCTCATTACCGCATGGTTGGGCTTCGAGGCCACCAAGGTGGGCATGAACTACAAGCACGGTGGCCTGCTGCCCAATATCGACAGCGCCTACGTGGACTATGAACGCTTCCTGAGCACGTTCAAGGAGGACGGCAATGTGCTCGTGGTCGGTACGCAGGGCGAGGAGCTTTACACCCCGAAGAATTTCACCGCTTGGTACCAGCTCGGCAACAACCTGCACGCGATCACCGGCGTGGACAGCATCTTCAGCGAAGCGCACCTGTTCACACTGTTGCGCGACGATTCCTTGCAGCGGTTCCAGTTGAAGCAAGTGGTGAGCGCCCTTCCACGCACGCAAGCGGAGATGGACACGCTGAAGAAGGGGATCCGTGCATTGCCGTTCTATCGCGGGCTGCTTTACAACGATAGCACGCATGCCAGCCTGATGATGGTGTTCGTGAACGCGAAGCTCTTCGATACCGATGCGCGACAGAAGGTGATCGACGCGATCGGGAAGCGCACGGACGCCTTCGCCGCGAGCACCGGCCTGCCTGTGTACCGCAGCGGCCTTCCATGGATACGCGTGAAGAGCACCAACCTGGTGAAGTCCGAGATGCCGCTCTTCATGATCATGAGCATGGCCCTGTGCGCACTGCTGTTGCTGCTTTTTTTCCGCAGTTGGCGCGTTATGGGCATCTGCATGATGGTGGTGGCCATCAGCGTGGTGTGGACCTTCGGCTGCATGGCGTTGCTGGATTACAAGATCACCTTGTTGCAGTCCGTGATCGCGCCATTGGTGATCGTGACCGGTGTGCCGAACTGCGTGTTCCTGATCAACAGTTTCCATTACGAGTTCGTCCATCACGGCAATCGGGTGAAAGCCTTGCAGCGTGTCATCAGCCGCATCGGTGCCGCGGCCTTCATGACCAATGCGACCACGGCCGTAGGCTTCACCACCTTCTGCGTAACGTACAGTGATGCGCTCGTTCAGTTCGGCTGGACAGCCACCATCGGCATCATGGTGCTGTGGGTGCTCAGCATGGTATTGATCCCCATCTTCTTCAGCTTCATGGGCGATCCGAAACCAAGGCATGTGAGCCACCTGGACCGCCACTGGCTCGACAAGGCCGTGGAGTGGATCGTGCGCATGTCCAAGGAGCACCGCCCGGCGATCTACATCGTTACCGCCATCGTTACGGTGCTCGCCTGCGTAGGCATGCTGCGCGTGAAAGACGAGAGCCGCATCGTGGATGATCTGCCGGCGGACAATCCCGTTCTCACGGATCTGCGGTTCTTCGAAAGCAATTTCCATGGTGTGATGCCGCTGGAGATCGTGATCGACACGAAGAAGAAAGGAGGCGCGCTGAAGGATGCGACGTTGAAGCGCATCGAACGGCTCGGTGATACGCTCGCTCTCTATCCGGAATTCAGCAAGCCGCTCAGCATCGTGGACGCCGTGAAGTTCACCAAGCAAGCGTTCTACGGCGGTGATCCCGCGCGCTACGAACTGCTCACCAGCACGGACAAGACCTTCATTCTGCCCTACGTGGAGAACGCCAGCAGCAAGCAGGGCATGGCCAAGGCTTTCATCGATAGCACGCGGCAAACCACACGCGTCACCGTGCAGATGGCCGATGTGGGCACTACGCGTATGGAAGCATTGCTCACCCGGTTGCGGGCACAGACCGACAGCATTTTCCCGGCGGACAAGTTCAAGGTGACCTTCACCGGCACCAGCGTGGTGTTCCTGAAAGGCAGCGGCTACCTCGTGAGCAACCTCATCACGAGCCTTTTTTGGGCCATCGTGCTCATCGTTGCATTGATGGCGCTGCTTTTCAATTCGTTCCGCATCCTCATCGTTTCCCTCATCCCGAACGTGATCCCGCTGATCGTCACCGCCGGCATCATGGGCTTCTTCCACATCCCGATCAAGCCGAGCACGATGCTCGTCTTCGGCATCGCGCTGGGCATCGCCGTGGACAATGCGATCCACTTCCTGGCGCGTTACCGCATGGAGCTGAAACTTACCGGCCACGATCTCCGGCGCAGTGTGGATCTGGCGATACGGGAAGTGAGCGTGGGCATCATCTACACCAGTGTCGTGCTCCTCGCCGGTTTCTTCATGTTCGGCTTTTCGCACTTCGGTGGCATCAAGGCCCTGGGCATCCTCACGTCGATCACCTTGCTGGTGGCGATGTTCACCAACCTCTTGGTGTTGCCCGCACTGGTCCTCTCGTTCAACAAGAGGCTCATGACGAAAGCCTTCGAGGAACCGCTGCTGGAGATCATGGATGAGGAGGATGATATCGATCTTGGCGAACTGAAATTGGAAACATCCAAAGAAGCGCCCACCGAATGAAAGGCATCATCCTCGCCGGCGGCAGTGGCACGCGTTTGCATCCGCTCACCCTCGCGGTGAGCAAGCAATTGATGCCCGTGTACGACAAGCCGATGATCTACTACCCGTTGAGCACGTTGATGGCGGCGGGTATCCGGGAGATCCTCATCATCAGCACACCGCACGATCTGCCCAACTTCCGCAAGTTGCTCGGCGATGGAAGGAACCTCGGATGCGAATTCAGTTATGCCGAACAACCCGTCCCGAACGGGCTCGCGCAGGCTTTCGTCATCGGTCGCGATCACATCGGGAGTGACAGCGTGGCGCTGATCCTCGGAGACAACATCTTCTACGGAAGTGGCTTGGGGCGCAAGCTCAACGAGCACTCATCGCTCGATGGCGGGCTCGTCTTCGCTTATCACGTCAGCGATCCGGAACGCTATGGAGTGGTGGAGTTCGATGAGGACGGCACCGTGCTGAGCATCGAGGAAAAGCCCGCGAAGCCGCGCAGCAATTTCGCCGTGCCCGGGTTGTACTTCTACGACAACAGCGTGCTCGGCATCGCCGGGGATCTGAAGCCGAGCGCACGCGGCGAATACGAGATAACCGACGTGAACAAGGAATACTTGAGGCATGGGAAATTGAAGGTGGAGATCCTTGATCGCGGCACCGCATGGCTCGATACGGGCACTTTCGCTTCGCTCACCCAAGCGGGCCAGTTCGTGCAGGTGATCGAAGAGCGACAAGGCCTGCGCATCGGTTGCATCGAAGAGGTGGCGTTCAAGAAGGGCTTCATCGATGCGGCACAACTGGAAAGGCTCGCACAACCCTTGATGAAGAGCGGCTATGGGGAATATCTGATGAAGTTGTTGAAGTGAGCATGAACGGACATCGCGCGCTGTTCGATGCGCATCTGGAGAAGTGGATCGCGGAACTTCCGCAGGACGCGCTCCATGCCCCGATGGCCTACCTGTTGCGCCTTCCGGCGAAAAGAGTACGACCCACGCTGGTGCTCATGGGCTGCGAGCTCTTCGGCGGCCGGGCGGAGGATGCGCTCGATGCGGCGTTGGGGATCGAACTCTTCCACAACTTCACGCTGATGCACGACGACATCATGGACGCAGCGCCGATGCGTCGTGGCCGACCCACCGTGCATGAGAAGTGGAACATGAACACCGCGATCCTGAGCGGCGACGCGATGCTGGTGAAAGCCTATATGCGGATGGGCACGAATACGGATGTGCTCGCCTTGTTCAGCCGGTACGCGTTGCAGGTCTGCGAAGGCCAGCAGCGCGACATGGATTTCGAGGAACGTGACGATGTGCGGGTGGGCGAGTACCTCGAAATGATCCGGTTGAAAACAGCCGTATTGCTGTCGTGCTCGTTGCAAGTGGGAGCGACCATCGCTGGAGCGAGCGCGGATGATCGTGAACGTATCGGCGCTTTCGGCGAGCATCTGGGTCTCGCGTTCCAACTACGCGACGATCTGCTCGACGCCTTCGGTGAGCCGGAAAGAACGGGAAAGCAACAAGGCGGCGATCTGCGCGCGGGCAAGAAGACCTTCCTGTTGATCCGCGGATTGGAACGGAGCGTGCAAGAGGGCAGGAGCGAGCTGCGCGCTGAACTGGAAAAACCAACGGAACTCCGCGATCCATCGCGAATGCTTGGTACGATCGAAGCCTTGGGAGTGCGCGCAGAGACCGAGGCCGAGGTGATGAGGCATGATGGCATCGCCTCCGCGCAATTGGACGCGATCCATGCGACGGATGAACGGAAGGCCGCGCTGCGCGAGCTCTCCGCTGCTTTGCTCGATCGCGTTCACTGAAGCGTGTCCTTCAAAGCTGACGAAAGTGTTCCATGTTGGAACCGGAAACCCGTGGCAAGCAATTTCGCGTTGCTCGCCCGCGATCCTTCGAGCAGCACATGGGCCAGTTCGCCCAGCACGATCTTGAGCGCCAATGCTGGGATCGCAGGCAAAATGAACGGACGCCCCAGCACCTTCGCTACGGCCTGCATGAACTCGCGGTTCACGGGTTGATCGCTCGTGGTCACATTGTACGCGCCATGCATGCGGTCATCGGCGATAGCTCGCTGGTATGCACGTACGAGATCATCGATATGTACCCACGGCATCCATTGCTTTCCACTGCCGAACGCTGCGCTGAGGCCCCAACGTGCGGGGGCGGCGAGTTTCGGCAGCGCGCCTCCATTTCTCGCGAGTACCATGGGCGTTCGCAATTTCACCACACGTGTGATGGTGCCCCATTCGTCTGCCCCATCCTCCCAATCTTTTGTCAGAAGGCCGATCGTGTCGTTCGCTGGAGGATCGTTCTCCGAAAAAACATGATCACCGGTGATCGCGCCGTAATAACCGATGCCACTGGCGCTGATGAAGGACTTCGGTCGGATGCCATTTTCGATCGCGACCTTCAACAGAAGTCGCGCCGCACCACCACGACTTGCGCATAGCTGCTTCAAGCGTGACCTTGTCCAGCGCTTGTCGGCGATGCCCGCGCCGCTCAAGTGGATGACATGGTCCACGCCTTCCAATGCGCGAGCATCCACTTCGCCGCGCTCGATGTTCCATGCGAGCGCGCGCACCCCGTCGCGCTCTCCCGCCATGCGGCTCAACCAGCGCACGTCATGCCCATCGCGTTGCAATGCCTTGGTAAGCGCCCGCCCGATGAGGCCGCTTCCGCCGGTGATGAGGACGATCGCCATGCAACGAAGGAACCGCGATGGCCGCCGTTCCTCCAGCGATCAACACATCGTTGACAACTATCGCAAGAGCTGGAAGAAGGTCGTTCGCATGGAGCCCTCATCGATCACACGCAACGAATAGCCACCGTTCGGCAGGGAACTCGGCAACGCGATCTCCACACGGCCGTGTACGTTGTGCATAGGGAACACAGCCACCAAACGTCCTTGCGCATCGATCACTTCCACGCGCTGTGCATTGGCGGGAACGCTGATCGACAAACTTCCACGGCTCGGATCCGGGAACAGATGGACATCCTCGTTCACGCTTATCGGAGCGATGGAAGTGCCCAAGCAGGCCGGATCATTGGCGGGTAGGAGTGCTGTGATCGAGAGGCAGGCAACGGCGTTCGCACAGGGCACGGTACCCGGCACGGTATAGCAATACACTCCCAAAGGATCCGTTGCCGGGTCGAAGAACCCGCTGTGCGCTTGAGCGTCCGGTGAAGTCCAGCCACCGCCGGGTTGAGGTGTGCCGAGCAGCGAATCGATCATGAGGACCGCGTCACCGTTCTCGCATACCGTGATGGCATTCTCGATCCCGGCATCCGAAGCCTGCACCGTGGTAACGGTGAGTACCGATGAGTCCGCCGGGCAATCGCCGATCGCGGTCACCACATAATGGTAGACGCCTGGTGAAACCTCCGTGAAGGTCCCGTCCGCATCCGGGCCGCCACCGAGGAGGTCGAACAGGTTGGGCGGCGGATCCGTGCTGCATATGCTGGCCGCGGTGTTCTCTCCGGCGTTCGGCGCGCTGGAAATGGTGATGGCGTACGAGAGGATCTGCGACGCGGGTTGTGGACAGGCATCGTCGGTGGCGTTTATCGTGAAGATGTAGGTGCCGGGAGCCACGCCATCCGCGCTCCAGCACACGGTGGCGGTGGCCGGGTTCTCGCCGCTCACACTGAATACCGCACCGGGAAGAACGGTGGCCACGTTGCTCTCCAGCGCGAGGGTCTGCAGGTCATCCGGGTCGCTGATCACGGCATCGAAACAGAACGACGATCCGCCGCACACGGTAACGCTATAGTCATCCGTCTGCGTCACAGGACCGGTCAGGTTGGTGATGGTACCGGAGTTCGCATCCGGATTGTTGTTGGTGCAATCGATCACCACGAAAATGATGTCGCGCATCACCGAGCCGGTGAGTGCGTTGGCATCGTTGTACGCGTTCACTTGCACCGCGACGATGTAGTAGCCGATCAGTGCAGGCGTGAAATTCACCTGGCCTGTCGCCGCATCGAGGGTGATGCCGGGAACGGGCTCGGCACCGCTGAAGCCGGGCCGGTAGATCACCGGCTCCACCACGTTCGTAAAGCGGCGCGCGTCGATGAAGCTGTAGGCGAGTGAATCACCGTCCGGATCGCTCACGCCGAAGTTGTAGTTCACGGGTTGGTCCACGCACACATAGGGCAGTGCTGCTTCAGCGAAGACCGGCGAAGCATCGCAGACCGCCGTTGCGCTGTTCAGGACGGCTTCGATGTACTCGCCCTGGTTGCCGGTGAGGTTGAGCGAGGTGGCACGGCAGCAAATGTTCCAGCCTATCGTCCAGCTGTCGCATGGATCCAGCGCTATCTGCGTGTGGAACTCATAGAGCCGCATACCCGGCAATGTGCCGCCATTGCAGGTGCTATTGCCGATCTGCTGCGGGCAGAGCTGCGAAACCTCAACACCCTCCGGCACGGGGATCTGGCTCACATCGAAGGAGGTGCCGCACGAGCTGGCGAAATGCAGGTCCTGCGGGACCACGCTCGCCCCGCTGCAATCCACGAAGAGCTGGAGCGTCACATCATACTGGTGTTCGCCGAGGCAGGTCCAGGTGATATTGCCACCTGAATAATGGTTCGCAAGCGTGGGTAGTGAGAGCGTAGCGGCGATCAGGATGGCATAGAGGTTCCGGGTCATGGCGAACGGGTTTTGGAAGGGACGTTGAAGTTAGCCCTTCCGACGATCGGCGAACATCGAATGTTGTCGCTTCGGGAGCGCTGACGATCAGCGTGACTGCTCCAGCATCCGGAAGTCCTCGCTGATGAATCCTTCCTTCTTGCCGAACAATGCCGCGTCATCACGCAGGTACATCAGTTCGCCGGTATTGGCGTTGAAGATGCGCTTGAAGCACCATTTCGTTTTGTAGTCGCCGGTGATCACCACATCGCTGATGGCGACATCGGGCTGGCCGTTTTCAGCGGCGGCCATCAGCTGTGCGAGATCCATGATCTGGAGTTTCCTGGTATAGGTCTCCTTGGCTTTCGCGGCATCGGGCACGCTCTTGTCCAGATGCTCCTTCGCGATCCAGAGGTCGATGTCCTTCACAAAACGGTTGCGGCTGGCGTAAAGACGATCGGCAGTGGCCTTGTCCGTGATCTTGCCGCTTTCAACTTGCTTCAAATAGTCCTGCAGGTTCTTCACATAGATGTTCAGCATGGCGCTGCTGGTATTGGCGAGCGCTTTCGCATCCACCATGATGCTCGCGAGCTCTTGCCCGGCGGGAAGGTTCGTGACGGCACCTGCCGTCACGCTCAGCGCTTCGCCCTTCTTTTGCTTCCAGCCTTGCACCAGCGCGAGGAAAACCGCATCATGCTTCTCCGCGTCGCTGCGCAGGATCTTCATCAGGTACGTCTTCGCGGGATCGAGCGGTTGCGTGGCCAGATCGTTGGCGCGGATGAAGTCCGTGCTCGCAGTGAATTTCCAGTTCGCCTTCATCGCGTTCATGATGTCGCGGTTGAAGGGTGAATCGCCGTCATCGAGCAACACCAGGGTGGTGCCGGTCTTTGCAGCCGTAACGGCTTTCGCGGTGAAGGTGCCGTATTGGGCGGTGGCGGTAAGCGCGGAGAGAACGGCGATGATGGTAAGAGCGGAGATGCGCATGATGGATCGTTGATGGTTGTTGGTTGATGGTTGTTCGTGAGGTTGTCCATTGCGCGTTCGAACGCTACCAACAACCAACACCTAGCAACCAAGAACCGATGGGCGACGAAAATAGTGCCGCGATCCAACGACCTTTGGCCGAGTTGTGAACCGCATGCACGGGAAATTGTCAGCGACGGGCGTGGAGGGCCTGCGCAAGCGCTTGGATGAAGCGCAGGTGCTGCAAGAGACCGTGGCGCAATTGCGGAAGGACCTCAACGACGAGGGCATCCTGCTTCCGCCGACCGATGAAAAGGCATTCGAGATGCTGCGTGCAGCTGTTCTTCATCTTATGGAAGGCTGGCAGCGTAGTGGTTCCACGGCGTTCTCGCGGGCCATCAACCGGGTAGACCTTACAGAGCCGATGGTGGATGATGCGATAGCACGCGGGGGCACGCATGAGTTGGCAGGCATGATGGTATTGCATTGCTTGCAGAAGGTGCTTTCGCGGAAGCGGTTCGCAGGAAAGTTCTGAGCTTCTACCGCAAAGGGCGCGCGGTATGACCATCAGTGGACAATGCGTTGTGCATTTCTCAGCGTTCCCGGTGCCATTGCGCCTCTGCGGTGAAGCACCCCGATCCTACCTTCGTAGCCTCGCATGGACAAGTACTCCTATCTGAGCAACGTCGACAGTGCCTGGCTCGACGACCTGCACCAGCAGTACCAGAAGGACCCCGCCAGCGTGGAGACCGGTTGGGCACGCTTCTTCGAGGGGTTCGAGTTCGCCAAGGCCCTCCACGGTGATGGTGCTCCTGATGCGGTCGCTGAAGCTTCCGCGAAGGCAAGCGGCGGCAACGAGCGTTTTGAGAAGGAGTTCCGCGTCCTCGAACTGATCAACGCGTACCGCACTCGTGGCCACCTCTTCACGGACACCAATCCTGTGCGGGAGCGGCGCAAGTACACGCCCACGTTGGAGCTCGTGAACTTCCAGCTCAGCGATGCCGACCTGGACACGGTGTTCACGGCCGGCAATGAAGTGAGCATCGGGCCGAGCAAGCTGCGCGACATCGTGGCGCTGTTGGAACAGACCTACTGCGCTAGCATCGGTGTGGAGTTCAAATACATCCGCAAACCCGAGAAGATCAAGTGGCTGCTGGAGCGCATGGAGAGCACGCGCAACACGCCTTCGTTCACGCTGGATGAAAAGAAGGAGATCCTGGAAAAGTTGAACGAAGCGGTGGTCTTCGAGAAATTCCTGGGGAAGAAGTTCATCGGCGCGAAACGCTTCAGCCTCGAAGGCGCGGAGGTGCTGATCCCTGCGTTGGACACAGTGATCGAGCACGGCGCGGACCTGGGCATCACCAAGTACGTCATCGGCATGGCGCACCGTGGTCGCTTGAACGTGCTGGCCAATACGATGCGCAAATCGTACGACGCCATCTTCAGTGAGTTCGAAGGCAAGGATTACGACGATGCGCTGCTGGAAGGTGATGTGAAATACCACATGGGCTACAGCAGTTTGGTGAAGACCAACACGGGAAAAGAAGTACGCCTGACACTCGCGCCGAATCCGAGCCATCTCGAAGCGGTGGGGCCGGTGATGCAAGGGATCAGCCGCGCGATCATCGAGCACGACGACAATTTCGCGAAGGGTGTCACCGCCCCCATCATCATCCACGGCGATGCGGCGGTGGCCGGGCAGGGCGTGGTGTACGAGGTGGTGCAGATGGCCGGACTGAAAGCGTACGAGACCGGTGGTACGATCCACATCGTGGTGAACAACCAAGTGGGTTTCACCACCAACTATTTCGATGGGCGCACCAGCACGTATTGCACGGATGTCGCCAAGACCACGCTCTGCCCGGTGTTCCATGTGAACGGCGATGATGCCGAAGCCGTGGCGTACACCGTGAAGTTGGCGATGGATTATCGCCAGCAGTTCGCGCAGGACGTGTGGGTGGATATTCTCTGCTACCGGAAACACGGGCACAACGAAGGCGACGAACCGAAGTTCACCCAACCGCTGTTGTACAAGGCGATCGCTGCGCACAAGGACCCGCGCACGATCTACACCGAGGACCTGATCGCGAGCGGTGTGCAAGGTGCGAGCGAAATGGCGCAGGAGATGGAAACCTCCTTCACCGAGATGCTTGATGCGCGGCTTACGGAAGCCAAGCAAGTGCGCGTGGGGAAGATCACCAACTTCATGGAGGAGCGATGGAAAGGCTTCAAGCGCGCCGATGCGAGCGACTTCGCGACCTCCCCCGCAACCGGCGTGAAGAAGGAGGTGCTGAAGATGATCGGCGAGAAGCTCACGGTGATCCCCGAAGGCAAGCACTTCTTCAGCAAGCTGGAAAAGATCCTGAACGATCGCAAGGAGATGATGGCCAAGGAAACCCTGGATTGGGGCATGGCCGAACTGCTCGCGTATGGATCGTTGCTGATCGAAGGGAAGCCTGTGCGTTTTACCGGCCAGGACGTGGAGCGCGGCACCTTCAGCCACCGCCATGCCGTGGTGCGGTTCGAGGACAGCGAGGAAGAGTTCATCCACCTCAAGCACATCCAGCAGGGGCAAGCGTTGTTGCAGATCTACAACTCCCTGTTGAGCGAATACGCGGTGCTCGGTTTCGAGTACGGCTACGCGCTCACGAACCCCGAGGTGCTCACGATCTGGGAAGCGCAGTTCGGTGATTTCGTCAACGGCGCGCAGATCATCCTCGATCAATACCTGTGCTGCGCGGAGGAGAAATGGAACACGCAGAACGGCATCGTGCTGTTGCTGCCGCACGGCTATGAAGGGCAGGGTGCGGAGCACAGCAGCGCGCGCATGGAGCGCTTCCTCAGCAGTTGCGCCGATGGCAACATGGTGCTGGTGAACTGCACCACGCCCGCGAATTTCTTCCACGCATTGCGCCGCCAGCTCGAATGGAATTTCCGCAAGCCGCTCGTGGTGTTCACACCGAAGAGCTTGTTACGCCATGCGAAGTGCGTGAGCAAACTGGACGACCTCACAACAGGTGGCTTCCAGGAATTGATCGATGATGCTTCCGCCGATGCGAAGGAGGTGAGGACGGTGATCTTCACACAAGGCAAGATCCACTATGACCTCATCGATCATCGCGAGAAGAACGGCATCACCGATACAGCGCTGGTACGTCTCGAACAATTGCATCCGTTGCCTGTGGAACAGATGCGCGCGGTGATCAGGAAATACGCGAAAGCCGAACGTTGCCTCTGGGTGCAGGAAGAACCATTGAACATGGGCGCATGGACCTACATGGCGATGAACTTCACCGACATCAAGTTCGAAGTGATCAGCCGCCCGGCCAGCGGAGCTCCCGCCACCGGCAGCAGCAAACGCAGTGCGAACCAACAGATCGCGATCATCGAGAAAGCGTTCGCGAAGTCAACGTCCACGGTAAACGCGAACACATAGACCTTCCACTTTTTCCACCTCTCCACTTCTTACACTTCGCAATGGCCAACATCGACGTAAAAGTTCCCAGTCCCGGCGAGAGCATCAGCGAAGTGCGCATCGCGCAATGGCTCGTGAAGGATGGTGATGTTGTAGCCAAGGACCAGGTGATCGCCGAGATCGACAGCGACAAGGCCACATTGGAGCTGAGCGCCGAGGCGAGCGGACAGATCAAGATCCTCGCGGCCGCCGATGCCACGGTGAACGTGGGCGATGTGGTGGCGAAACTGGATACGTCCGTCAGTGTGCCGGTGAAGTCGGCGAAGCCAGTGGAAGCAGTGAAAGCAACAGCCGCAGCGACTTCTGCGAAGGCTGTTCCGGCAACGCCAACCAACCAACCCCCGGCCTTCGCCGGGGCAACAACCAACAACCCACTGGCGCATGCCACCCCGGTCGCCAAAGCGATGCTCGATGAGAAAGGAATGAGCGCCGCCAGCGTGAAGGGCAGTGGCCCGAACGGCAAGATCACCAAGAGCGATGTGGCCGCGTATGTCGCGGGCGGTGTGAAGGTCGATGCTGTCGCGCTCAACGGTTGGGGCGGCACGCGCAACGACAGCCGCAACAAGATGAGCACGCTGCGCAAGAAAGTAGCCGAGCGGCTTGTCGCAGTGAAGAACCAGACCGCCATGCTCACCACCTTCAACGAAGTGGACATGAGCGCGGTGATGGCCCTGCGCGACAAATACAAGGACAAGTTCAAGGAGCAGAACGGCGTGGGTCTCGGCTTCATGAGCTTCTTCACGAAAGCCTGCACGGAAGCGTTGCGCCTCTTCCCCAGTGTGAACGGTCAGATCGATGGCGAAGAGGTCGTGATGCACGACTATGCCGACATCGGGATCGCGGTGAGCTCACCGAAAGGATTGATGGTGCCCGTGCTGCGCAATGCGGAGAAGATGTCGCTCGCACAGATCGAAACGAGGATCAAGGAGTTGGCGGTGAAAGCGCGCGACGGCAAGCTCTCGCTCGATGAGATGACCGGTGGCACCTTCACCATCACCAACGGCGGCGTGTTCGGCAGCATGCTCAGCACGCCCATCCTCAACCCGCCGCAAAGCGCCATCCTCGGCATGCACAATATCGTGGAGCGGCCGGTCGCGGTGCATGGTGAAGTGAAGATCCGCCCCATCATGTACGTGGCGCTGAGCTACGATCACCGCATCATCGATGGCAAGGAGAGCGTTAGCTTCCTGATGGCCGTGAAGCAGATGATCGAGGACCCGAGCAAGATGGTGTTCGGCGGGAAGGAGCCGGGAGAGGTGTTGTTGGGGTTGTGAGGGGGGCGTTGTTGGACCGATGGGCTGCAACACTCAACTTCGCGGACCGACCCGTTCAGTTGGATCATGGCCAAACAGTTGAGCATCGAGTTTGAAGTTGCTCCTCAGGTGCTCACCCCTGAGGATATCTATGTCAACGCTGATGTGGGGCTTTTGAAGAACCTATTTGAGGACAAACGCTTTGAGCGTAAGAGGGCGAAGTACTCACCTCAAGAACTTGGAGACTACTTCTCGATGTGGGCAAACACCCCTGAAGGTGGACTAATCGCTCTGGGGATCGAGGATGATGGCAAGTGGTCTGGATGTGCTGGTCTTTCACAGGGCGAATTGAACGCTCGTGAATCAGCCGGTTCCATTTACTGTCCAGAAGCAGTTCATCGATCCAAGCGTATCGCATTCGTAAATGATCATGGAAAGCCTGATTTCCTGATCCTCTTCCAAGTCAACTATCATCCGAGCAGGGTGATCAAGACCTCAGAGGGAAAGGCGTTTGTTAGAATCGCGGATACCAAACACAAACTGCGCACAGAGGAGGAAAGGGACCTCGCACTTGACAAGGGACAGATCCAATTTGAGCAAGAGCCCTGTGGGTTGGCCTACCCCGACGATTTTGATAATGCCGCCATCCAAAGATTCTTGACCAGCATACGCAAGGGACGCAAAGAGTTGGTCGACAAGACGGTTGAAGAAGTGTTGGTTCTCAGGTGTCTCGGACAAATGGTCAGAGGGAAGTTCCGACCAGACTTCGCTTGTGCATTGCTCTTCGGAAAGCAACCTGACCGGATCATTCCAGGATGCCGTATCCGGTTCTTGAGATTTGATGGCAAAGAGGAGGGTGCCGGGGTCAAGTTCAATGCGACCAAGGATGAAATCTTCGAGGGCAACATTCCCGATCTACTCCTTCAGGCTGAAAAGGCCCTGGATGGGCAACTCCGGAATTTCGCTCGACTGAACAGCCAGCAGAAATTCTCGATCATCTCAGAGTACCCAAAGGATGCATGGTACGAGGCTCTCGTGAATGCTCTTGTTCACCGTTCATACGGCAATGGTCAGGTGAACACGCCGGTAGCCGTCAAGATGTTCGACAATCGCCTGCTTGTAGAGAGTCCAGGAGGGTTCCCTCCCTTTGTAAGTCCGGACAATATCTATGGGAACCATCGACCGAGGAATCCAAAACTGATGGATGCGCTGTACTACATGGAGTATGTCAAGTGTGCCAGCGAAGGAACGCGCCGCATGCGCGAAGCCATGCGCGCTTCCAACTTGCCAGATCCGGAGTTCGAACAAAAGCAGATCGGTAGCGCCAGGGTCCAAGTAGTTCTGAAGAACAACGTGGAGCAGCGGAAGGTCTGGATCGATGCTGACGTGACCGAACTTATTGGAGCGGCGATCGCAGGCGTCTTGGACGAGCATCAGAAGCGCATTGTCAACTATGTTGCCGAGCACTCGGAAATTACTGTGAGCGATGTGCAGCGAATGACAGGACTCAGTTGGCCAGCAGCTCGTAAGAGGCTTTCAAAGCTCGTGGACCTGCAGATCCTTCAGCATATGCACAAGGCGGGTAACGTGCGCGATCCTCAAGCGAAGTACGTTTTGAAAGGGAGGACGACGAAATGAAGACTATGTGGACCCCGAACTGGAAGAGGAGTTCAGCACCGGTTTCAAAGTGCAGGAGTTGCGCATGGTCCGCGAACTATTGAAGCGACACTGAGATGGCCTCCTTGAAGCCTGGAAAGAACATTTCCAAGAGTAGCTTGAAGAACAAGCGACCGACGGACCCGATCGACGTGCTCATTCATACGCATCGTCTGCGGATCAAGGACGTCTATTTGGACAAATCGCTCGATCTGCTGTTGCTTGTGCTGAACAATGGCCAGGTCATCCGATCAGGCATTGAAGAGCACGCTCGTTTGCGCGGTGCTACGCAGTCGCGATTGGAAAAGTGGCAATTGATCGCAGGAGGCACGGGCCTTACATGGCCCGAATTGGACGAGGATCTTTCGCTGCGCGGGTTCATCCATTCATCTTCCGTGGATCAGGCGGTCCGCTCGCTTGCCGAATCCAAGCCGAAGGTCTTGCAAGCGCGGAAGCACCAAGCAAGGAAAGCGTGAGCTTCACGCTCTCCCGATAAAATGGAAATCCAAGGCGCCGATACATCATGGACCAGATCAAGATCACGGTCAGGCAATATCAACGAGCCATCGTAAAGGCCCTGAACTTCCGCCAGATCGAGGTACTGAAGGTCCTCTATTCGTTCCCCAATTCTACTGCCACAGCCAAGGAACTGGCGAAGGCCATCAACCCGCACTCGCCGGCACCGATCGTGGCAAACAGGCAGGTAGGCTTAATCGGAAGATCCATTGCGGAATATTCGGGCGTCACACTGCCCAGCTATCGGGATAGCAATGAGGATAAGCCCGCATATATCGCCGTAGTTGGGTGGTACGAGACTTCTGGCTGGGAAATGCAGAAAAATCTCCAGAATGCCTTGCTCGACCTTGAACTGGTCCGTGCGACCGACAGGGGTTCATTTCAACTTGAGCAGCTACCGACGGAGGAGATGTTCAACAATGAGCAAGCGTTGCGCGAGGGGAAAGTGGTCATCGTTCATGTGGACAAATACGAGCGGAACAGGAAGGCGCGGGCCAAGTGCATCGAGCACTTTGGCATTAGCTGTCAAGCCTGTGGTTTCGATTTCCACATGGCGTATGGAAAGATGGCGGAAGGCTACATACAGGTGCATCACGTTCGCCCCTTATCCGATGTCAGGAAGGAGTACAAGGTGGATCCCGTGAAGTACCTCATCCCGTTGTGCGCGAATTGTCATTGCACGGTCCATCTGTCAAACCCTGCAATGACCATTGCTGCATTGAAGCGGTTGATCAAAAAGGCTGAACGGAGCCAAGCAAATTAAGTCCCGTATCTCGCTCAGGCATTCATACCTGGATCGGAAGCTCACCGCGCCACCACAACCTGTTCTTCAGCACTTCGCGATGGGCAGTGCCCTTCTCCGGGCACCCGGAACAACACAGCGCGTTTCGGACAACACCGGCACCACTACATTGCGCGGCTGATGCGCTTGTTGCGCCGATCAGATCTTCCCCTCCACCATGGCCGACCAGAAAGACCTCGACGCGCATTACACCACGATGGACAAGATCTTCCGCCTGAGCCTGGGCGAGAAGGGCGGATACAGCGGCGCGCGTTTCGATGGTGACTTCTCCATGACGCTGGAGCAGGCGCAGGAAAAGAAGCACAAGTTCATCATGGACCATTGCAACATCAAGAAAGGCAGCAAGGTGCTGGACATTGGTTGTGGCTGGGGTGCCTTCATCGATTACCTCAACCATCAGGGCGTGCAGACCACGGGCGTAGTGCTGGCGAAAGGTCAAGCGGATGCCTGCCGCGCGAACGGGTTGAACGTACACCACATGGATTCCAAGGCGATCAAGCCGGAGACCTTCGGGAAGTTCGACGCGGTATGCGCGATGGGCAGCCCCGAGCATCTGTGTTCTGTCGAGCAGTTCAGGGAGGGCAAGCAGGAGGAGATCTACAAGGCCTACTTCCAGCAGGTGGCGGACCTGTTGCCGATGGGTGGTCGGTTCTACTGCCAGACCATGGTGTTCGGCCCGAACATGGTGAAGTTCGAGGACATCAAGTTCGGGCAGACCAACGTGTGGAAAAAGCGGAACGACTACAGCGGTGAAGAGCTGATGGACCTGGTGTGCGATGTGTTCCCCGGCTCGTGGCTGCCTTACGGAAAGGAAGGCATGATCGAACCCGCGAAGGAGCACTTCAAACTCGTCTCCGTGGACAGCGGCCGACTGGATTACATCGAAACGATCCATCGTTGGACCGCGGCCTTCAACAAGTTCAACCTCCAGAAGTACCTGCTGTACGCAACGCTGATCCCCAAGCTGGCGAGCAGTGATTTCCGCAAGTGGGTGCGCCGATACAAGATCGCCCCGAATTTGCAGGTATTCGAGCGGGAGATCTTCGAGCACTACCGCATGGTGTTCGAGAAGGTGGCGTAGCACCCCTCGTCATCACGAGGCCGCTTTCGGGCCGAAGTGATCTTTGATCAACAGGTCGCGCGATTACCTTCGATCCCGGAAACACCGCACACCCCTTTTCCCAACAACCGAACGACATTCCCATGAAGCCGAACACTACGCTCCGATCCTATCGATCCGATCTCTGGCGCAACGCCTTGCCTATCGCCGCAATGCTGCTCGCTCAAGCGGGCCATGCACAGACCATTTTCCTGGAGACCTTCGACGGCGGCGCCAGCACCACGGGCTTCACGGTGGACCAGACGAACACCACGGATTGCCGCTGGGAGTATGCCCCGGATTCCGCTGGTGCGTTCGATTTCAGCATCGATTTCGGAGGCTTCTGGCCCGCAGGCCCCGGCTTCGATTCGAGCTTCGTTTTCCTAGACAGTGATGCCTGCGGTGGCACGGGTGTAGTGGTGGACAGTTACCTGTACTCCGCCCTGTTCGATGCCTCGGCCACGGGCAGCTACACACTTGCGTTTTCGCAGCAGTTCCGTGCGCGCCTCGCCTCATTCGCGAGCGTTCAAGTGAGTCCGGATGGAGGCAGTACATGGACCGAAGTGCTGAATGAGACCACCGATAACGTAGGCTATCCCAACCCTGCGGTCGTGACTACGATAGATATCACCGCCGCTGCCGCTGGTTCGGCCGCAGCGCAATTGCGCTTCGAGTTCTCGGCCGGTTGGGATTGGTGGTGGGCACTGGACAGCATCAGCGTATCGCATGCGGGCTGTGCCTTCCCCACGAACCTCGCGGTGAGCAACGTGACAACTTCCGGAGCCACCTTCGCGTGGGACGACATCGGTAGCGCAGGCTACGAGTGGGTAGTGACCACGGGACCGGTGCCGGATGGATCCAATGGCGTGGCCACCGGCGATGGCTCGAACCTCACGGCGTCCGGACTGACCGAGGCCACGACCTACTATGTGTATGTGCGATCGCTCTGCAATGGCGGCGGGAATAGCGCATGGAGCAGCGGCGTGCCATTCACCACCGCCATTACCAACGACGAATGCGTGGGCGCATCCTTGGTGAACGTGAACATCGACGCGGTATGCGACAGCACCACGCACGGCACGGTGATCGGGGCCACGGCATCGGGCGTCACTTCCACCTGTACCGGTACTGCGGATGATGATGTATGGTTCACCTTCACGGCGAACGCGGCCGTGCATCACATAAGTCTCATCAACCTCACGGGCTCCACGCAGGACATGTTCTTCGCCGTGTGGTCCGGTCCATGCGCCAGCTTGGTCCTCGTTCCCAACTCCTGCAGCGACCCACAGGACGCGGAGATCGGTGGGCTCGTGGCGGGCCAGACGTACGACCTCCAAGTGTACACATGGACCTCCACCACAGGACAGACCTCGCAGTTCGATGTGTGCATAGGACCGTCCAACACCATCGGTATCCAGGAGCGTGAAGAGGCTTCCGCATTGCGCCTGTTCCCCAACCCGACGAACGGGATCCTTGCGCTGGACTATGCCGGTACAGGAGCGGTGAGCATGCGCGTATACGACGTGCTGGGCCAGGTGCTGTCGCAACGCCCGATGACCTCCTCGATCGATGTCGCATCCTTGAGCAAGGGCACATACATGCTCGCATTGATCGATCGTGAAGGCCGCATCATCGCGCGTCGCCCCTTTGTGAAGGAATAAGGAACTCGGTACGAACGAAGAAAGGCGCCTTCAGGGGCGCTTTTCTTCGTGATGGCGGATCGTGTGAGGATCGATCCTCACGATATCCTCGGAGGTGTGCCACGGATCGACAGGTGCTTACTGCAAAGCCCTCCCTTTCCGTTTGAAATGGTCGCTGAACTTCTCCCGCATACGAGCAGCGTGCTCATGCGTGATGAGCTGGTCGTCGAACCGTTTGAGGAAGCTCTTCGGGATGTGCGGATTGTTCAAAGTGGAACCGCGCGCCATGAGGTATCCCGCGCGCTGCTTGAGGACGGTAAGCATGAATGCCGGTGAGTATCCGCCCGCAACATCCATCGCGGCGCGGTACTCTTCCAGCGTCCATTGCTTCTTGTAAAGTCGTTGAGCGTCCGCCAAACTGTAGTTGTCCTTCTCGCCGCAGATCACCGCGAGGTCTTGAAGCGTGAGTTTGCCTGACGCCAGCGCACCCAGATCGAAGTCGGGCTTGATGTAGCCCTCCACTTGGGCGATCCACGGTTCCATCTCGTCCGGCGTAAGGCAGAGCGTGGAGAGCAGGCGCGGTTTGCCGCGTGACCCCTCGGTGGAATAGTAGCCGATGACCCAGATCTTCTCGCGCCACTTGCGGATGTGCTCCATGCCCACATCGCGGGCTGTGGAGATCGAATCCGTCGTGGTGGATTTCACTTCCACTGCCACACGTAGTTTCTTGCTTTTCACGGTCGCCTCGAACCATGCGTCCTCACCTCCGCGCGAGTGGTCCGGATCCCAGACAAGGTTGAACAGGTTGCAGAGTTCCTGCTCGCGGCTATCGTCTTGAACAGCCATTGCTCACATCATCGCATCGAGTATGGACCGCGCGACCCGATATGCGACAGGCGGGCAAACGGAGTTGCCGATCTGGCCAAGCTGTTGGTACACGGCGCCCTTGAATTGCCAATCCGCAGGGAATCCTTGCAGCAGTGCGCAATCCTGTACTGACATGCGGAAGTGCCCGTTCTCCGGTGGGAAGTTGCTCGCCAATGTGCGATCGCGTTGCACGCCGTTCGGCCAAACACGCAAGGCACCCCATGAAGTGAGCGATGCTTTGCTGTTCACCACGCCGGTGCAACTGCGCGGGCCGGTGAACCCGGAGCGCAGTGTGGGCGCGATGCCATCGGTGCCGATGTCCGGCAGGCCCAACGCTTCACGAACGCCGATGCAACGCGCTGTCGAGGAACCCGGTTCCGTGGCATGCGTGGCGACAGGGGGCGCGAAACGGCGATACTCTTCCGCGTTCCGGAAGCCGACGATGAAGACACGCTTGCGCGTTTGCGGCACGCCGAACTGTTCCGCCCGCATGATGAAACGGTGCAGATGGTACGTTCCGTTCAGCGGTGCTTCGATCGCTTCACGCACGAAATCCTTGAACTTCGGGTCCAGCAATCCGGGAACGTTCTCCGCAACGAACACGCGCGGACGGATGGCCAGCACGGCCCGTACGAACGAGGGCCACATGTTCCGTTCATCCTCCGCGCCTCGCTGATGACCGGCGATGGAGAACGGCTGGCAGG
The DNA here is from genome assembly GCA_031371785.1 of Flavobacteriales bacterium. Taxonomy (GTDB): domain Bacteria; phylum Bacteroidota; class Bacteroidia; order Flavobacteriales_F; family PHOS-HE28; genus PHOS-HE28. Next base: position 20,803 of record JANMKC010000122.1, read on the forward strand.
GCGGGCCGCCGTGCAGCAGGTCCACGTCTCCTTTGTATGGTCGCCAATCCACCTGCCGCACATCGCCATCGGCACCCGCATGTATGTTCCACGCCGGCCGGTTGTGCAGCAATGTTTCGCCACAGATGGAGAGGATCTCGTACGCGGCCGCATGCTCGAAGCCCGCTCGCTCGAAACCCAGATCGAGCCCGCCGCCACCGGTGAACATGGACAACGCGCGCAGCCCATGCGCCGCGATCGAGGGCATCAATTGGTTCGGGTCGAAGCGTGGTGTGTTCACCGGATGCACCGCCTCGATGGTACCATGCACCAACGCCATCCGCTTTCGTTCGTTCGATCGCTGCGCGGTGCGGCGGTACTCGGCGCGGCGTTCAAGTGTCAGGGTATAGGCCATGGTCCAGTTCCACAAAGCCGACGGAAGATCCGTCGAGAGAGCGCCGGACAATGTAGGAACGGGTGGTCGATCCTCTTCCCGATCGCCGGGCTTTCAGAACACACTACCCATTCCGCCAGAGCAGTATGCCCAAACCTCAAACCTCGCGCAGGGTATAGCCTCGGACCCTGCGTTCTTTGCTTTCATGGGCCAATGTGGCTTGCATAGGCGCATGACCAGTTTGCGCAGGGTCCCTTACTTTGGTGGAACGCACACCATGTTGTGAGATCCTGCGGGAGGAGGACCATCTGCACCGCAGGTCAGGTGATATCGCGAAGACTGATCAAGTAATAACGAACCATGAAGCATGCACTTCTACTTCTTACCCTGTTCGCCGCCCAGGCGCAAGCGCAGATCATCTACACGGACGTGATCCCCGATGAGGATCATCCACTCGGATGGACCAATGACACCTGCTTGATCGATCTGGACAATGATGGGACTGTGGACTTCGACGTAAGGTTGATCGTCGACAGCTTGGGGCCTGCTTGTCCCGCACCATGCCTTCCTGGTTCTCATACGAGCCCGACCCATGTGCTTGCGGATCCGATGAACGGGAATGAGATCGCCGACAGCGCCGCGACATTTCCCGCGGAGTTCGATCAAGGCGAACCGATCGATGCATCATTGGTTTGGGATCCGGATGCGGCACAACTCCTCATCGAGTACGTCGGAGCTTCCTGTCAGCATGTCGTTAATTTCTATTTCTGTTTCCCGACCACCCCGCATGGGGATTGGGGCATCACTTCGAACGGGTTTACGACCGGCTTCCTGGGTCTGCGATTCTTCATTGGAGCCAATAGGCACTATGGCTGGGCGCGTTTCAGCATTCACCGGAACGGCACCGGCATAACGAAGTACACCCTGCATGACTACGCCTACAACAGCGTGCCCGATGAGTTCATCCTCGCTGGCGATACCGGCATTGGCAGCTCGACGAACATGGTGGGTCTTTCACATCCATCGGTACGGATCGTTCCGAACCCCACGACAGGGAAGTTCACGATCGAGGGCCAGGACAAGTCGCGCGCAACGAGCCTGGTGATCCGCAATGCGATGGGGCAGGAAGTTCTTCGCTCCACGTTGAGCAGCCCGCATTCGGAGATCGATCTCACTTTGCAGCCCAGCGGCGTTTACTTCTTCACCATCGGAGCGTCGAAGGGGATGATCATGAGGAAGCTGGTCAAGGAGTAAGACATTCCGAACAAAGAAGCCAAACACTCCCCACCCGCGCTCGGGTGTTTCCCGAGTGCCATGGTCGTGCATCCGCCTCTGGCGGCCTGCGGCAGCATTCGTGAAGCGGCCATACGCAAGTATCAGCGCACACCTGAGGGCCAGAGGCCGAGAGCATGCGGCACTCGGGAAATACCCGAGTGCCGGGATCGATCAACCGACTAGTGTCTTCATCGGTCGATCATATTGGCCGTCCGGACGGCGATTTCATTCCACTCAGCTATTGACACGAGGATCGGACCTCCAACATCTTGCGGCCCACCAAATCAAAAAAACATGAAAAAGACCTACTATTCCCTGTTAACGGTCCTGTGCCTTATCGGCACCGTACCAAGCATGGCCCAGTGCAACCTGGTATCCACGACCGTCGTGGGCCAACCCACTTGTGGCATGAGCAACGGCACCGTCCACATCAATGTAAGTGGTGGACAGATCCCGTACACGTACTATTTCAACAGTGCCCAAGTGGCCGGACCGGACCTGAGCGATGTATCCGCTGGCGCGTACACCTATTGGGTGCATGATGCCGTTTACTGCTGGTTCAAAGGCGATGTGGTGATCACCTGCCACGAAGATTGCCATTTCAAGACCTTTACACAAGGAGGCTGGGGCGCTGTGCCCAACGGCGGGAACCCGGGCGTGTACATGACCGCGCATTTCGCCAGCGCTTTCCCGAACGGATTGACGATCGGTTGCAACCGCATCTTGCGCTTGACCAACGCTCAGGCGGTAACTGACTTCCTGCCTTCAGGTTCCACGCCGAAGAAATTGTTGAACAACCTTTACCTGAATCCGGGAGGTAGCTACAACAACGTGCTCGCAGGCCAATTGGTGGCCGCCACGTTGAGCGTGACCTTCGACGCCGTGGATCCGACCTTCGCACCATCGGGTGGCGCTTTGGGCAATGGTGTGATCTCGAGCGGCACGTTCGCAGGCTGGACCGTAAGCAGCCTGTTGGCGGCTGCCAACCAGTTCATCGGCAACTGTTCTTCCTCCTATACCGCATCCCAGTTCAATGAGGCGCTTACCGCGCTGAACGAGAACTTCGACAACGGGATCTCGGACAACGGCTTCGTGATCTGCACCAAGGCCGGCGAGAACCGCTCGCTCCAAAGCGCGGAAGCGGGCATCGACCTCGGCGTATTCCCGAACCCTGCCAGCGATATGTTCACGGTGAACGTGCAATTGCCTGCGGCGGGTGAGGGGACGATCGTCCTTTACGACATTACGGGCCGCATCGCCATGCAACAGAACTTCAGTTCCGAAGACTCGGCCGTTCGATCGATCCCGGTCAACGTCTCGATGCTGAACGCGGGCACATACACGGTTTCCGTGGCGTACAACAACACCCTGCGCACCTCACGCTTGGTGTTGGCCCGATAAGGAGGGTTGAACGGGTACAAAAGCCTCAAGGGCGCTCCGAACGGGGCGCCCTTGTCGCATTCATGGAGAGGTCCGCAGGACGGGGATCCGATGACATTCGCGTCCTGTTGTCATGTACCTTTCAACCTCGTAAGGATCCCATAGTCTTGTAAGGTGGAATCTGAAGGAACAGATCGCATGCGACAGTGGGCAGGACATATTTTCGCGACGTGCGTCCTGATCGCCTCCGGGCTTTCGCTGCAAGCACAGGATCCCGCCGCAGCCCCTGGTACATATCAGTTGATGACGATCAACCCGAAGGTGCCGGAGGTCTTCACCACGGACCTGCGCGTCTTCATTGGAGCCCACCGCGCACTGGACCATGAGGTGCTGCTCCGGATAGGGCAGGTGACCTGGGTGCTGATCTACTCGCAAGCGGAGATCGACGCCCCCGGATTCCAAGCAGCGGACGACATGATCGTACCGGTGGATCCGGCGACGCTCTTCAACAAACCGGAGATCAAGTAATGTGGCCCGCATCGCTTCGCGGACCTTGTTCCGCACTCTTCCTCGTCTCCTGTGGTGTGATCGCGCAACCGGCGAACGACAACTGTGGCACCGCACAAGTGGTTCAGCCGAATGGAACTTGTTACAGTGGAACGACCGTGGGCGCCAACGACAGTTGGATCGGCACCGTAGGCTGTGCGGGCAACAATGTGGATGTGTGGTACAGCTTCGTAGCCACAGGGTCCGTAGCCAATTTCCAGGTCACCAGCGGGACCATGGGCGGCAACATAGAGATCGTGCTCGTGTCCTCCACCAGTCCTTGCAACGGGCTTGGCTTGGAAGGTTCCGTTTGTGCACCGAGCCCGGTCGCCCTGGACGTGTCCTTTTCCTTGGTGGTCGGGAACACCTACTACTACACGATCTCCAGCACGGGTGCCACGGGAACCTTCACGACGTGCGTAACCACCGCCAACACACCTCCCGCACCGGGGCTCGATTGCCCGACGGCATCAGCACTATGCACGAACGCCCCCTTCAGCCAGGGGAATTTCACGGGCATCGGTGCGACCGAGGAGATCTCCCAGAACAGTTGTTTCGGACTGGATGAAAGACAGTCGAAATGGTACACGTTCACCTGTTCCCGGAGCGGCACATTCCAGCTATTGGTGAACCCGTCCAACTATACGGCCGGCCCGCAAACCGGTGATGACTTCGACTTCTCCCTGTGGGATGTCACCAACGGCTGCTACGTTTCCGCGAGTATCCTCCCTGTGCCGATCGCGTGCAATTGGAGCGGTTGTGTGGGAAGCACCGGTATCGCACCGACCACACCGTACATGGCCCAGATCGCAGGCACGGACTACCAGAACAACAACCCTCCGGGACCCGGTGATTGCCTCAGTTCCCAACAATGGATCACCACCAGCGTCACCTTGACGGCCTGTCACCGGTATGCATTGCTGATCGACAACTACACGACCAGTTCAGGGGGCTTTTCGGTCGCTTTCGGGGGCACTGCGGTGATGGGACCCAATGGTGCGTTCACCTACACGCTCGATCCCATGTGCTTGAAAGTGGTCGTGAACCGGGGGACCTACTGCACCGACAGCCACATGACCTACCAGTGGAATTTCGGCGATGGATTCACCTCGACAGTGGGCGTACCGGGACAACATACGTATTTGGTGATGGGCGTCTACACGATCTCCCTCACCGTGACCGACGCTAACGGCTGTGTGGACACCTACTCGCAAACCGTGGATGTGGGTTGTACCACATTGCCGATCGAACTGGTCGACTTCACAGCGACCCCGTTCGATGGTTCGGTCCGTGTGGAATGGACCACCGCTTCGGAGTTGGACAATGACCATTTTGTGGTAGAACGCGGCGTGGACGGGATCGGATTCTCTTCAGTAGGGATCGTGCAAGGTGCCGGGCACTCCACCCGATCCTTGCACTATGCTCTCACGGACGTTCAGCCTTTGGAGGGCCTCTCGTATTACCGCTTGCGCCAAGTGGATCACAATGGTGTTTTCACGGTAACGAAAGTCATCCCGGTGGTTTTCCAACGGTCGATGGGGGAGATACGGCTCTTTCCGATGCCGGTCAGCGACCACTTCTATGTCTCGGTCGAGCTGCCCCAAAGCGGCCATCTGGACCTGCGTGTTGATGACGTCTTCGGTCGGCAAGTGGCAGAACAGACAAGCGATGCGGTGAAAGGATCCAATACGGTCCGGATGGACCTCCCCCGGATCGTTCCCGGCGTCTATTTCTTGCGCACCCTGTCGGGTACCGACGAACGCACGGTCAGGTTTGTGACCGAGTAGCCTGCTCCTTCATCGGTTGTCACGATCCGGCCATACGGCGCACCGGAGTGGTCATCGGGGACCTGAAGAATATTCCTGAAAAGCGCGCGCCCCGGACAAGCCGGGGCGCGTGCTCCCTTTCGCTGAACCCAACCCTACTTGGACAGCACCTTGAATTCCGTTCGGCGATTGCGCTGGTGTTGCTCTTCGTTGCACTTGGTGCATTCGCATTTCTCCACCGGCATCGTTTCGCCATAGCCCTTGCTGGTCACGCGCGCCTTGTCGATGCCGTGCTTCACCACATGGTCCACGGCGCTCTTGGCGCGTTTCTCCGAGAGGTTCATGTTGTACGGGTCCTTCCCGCGGCAGTCGGTGTGCGAACTGAGCTCGATCTTCACTGTGGGGTTGTCCATCAGCGTTTGCACCAGCTTGTCCAGTTCGATGGCCGCGTCCGGGCGGATGTTCCACTTGGCCAGGTCGTAGTAGATGTTGTCCAGCCGCACCACCTGGTTCACTTCCAGCGGGAAGAGCTTGAAGTCGGTATGGATCACCGTGCTCGTTTTGCCCTTGGTGCTGATGCGTGCGCTCTGCTTGAAGAAGCCGTCCTTCTCCACCCGGATGCGGTAGTCCGATTCCGGCTGCAGGCTGAAGGTGTACTTGCCATCCGCACCGGTGACCAGCGAATCGATCTCGCGATCGTTCGCGTCGAAGAGCCGCACTTTCACACCGGCGAGCGGGGCCAGTGTTTCGCCGTGCATCACCGTTCCCTCCGCACCATAGTCGTACTTGGTGAGTTCGATGGTCACATCGTTGAGCGGATCGATGTCCGGGTTGATGGCCACGCTGTTCTGCAGGTAGCCGTTCTTGGTAGCGCTCACGGTGTAGGCGCTCTTGAAGGGCAGTTCGATCTCGAACTTGCCGCCATCGAGCATGGTGATCTTCGCATCGTCGATGAAGCGGCCCGATCCGTCCTTCACGTCGAGCATGGCGGCATCGATGGGCTCGCGCGTTTTCTTGTCGATGATGTGCCCGCTGATATGCTGCATAGGCGGATGCACGGTGCAGCCATAGATGTCGTCGCTGCCCTGCCCGCCGGTGCGATCGCTCACGAAGAAGCCGGTGCTGTCATCGCGCAGGAGGATCATGTTGCGATCATCGAAGCGCGTGTTGAGGGGGTAGCCCATGTTGATCACCGCACTCGGACCCTTCGGCGTGAGGCGGCAGTAGAAGATGTCATATCCGCCGAGTCCCGCGTGGCCATTGCTGCTGAAATACAGCACGCTGTCCCGGCTCGCGAAGGGGTACATCTCGTTGGCCGAGGTATTCACCTTGGAGCCCATGTTCACCGGCACGCCCCACTTGTCGTTTCCCAGGTTCTCGCAGTACCAGATGTCGGTGCCACCGCTTCCTCCGGGCCGGTCGCTCACGAAGTAGAGGCGCTTGCCGTTCGGGCTGATGCATGGATGACCCGTATTGTATTCGGGGTCGTTGTGTTCGAAGGGAATGAGGCCACCCCATTCGCGCTGGTTGAACTCGCCCGCGGTGATCTCCGAGTAGAAGATGCCGAGCTTGAGTTCACCATTGCTCGCCTTGTGCAGGGTTCCGTAGAAGACGTTGTCGCGGGTGAAGTAAAGTCGGTGCGCGATGGAGTCATAGGTGGCTGTACCATCATGGTACCGGCTGTTCACATCCTTGCGCATGACGAGCGGTTCGGCTGCGCTCTGTCCCTTCAGCAGGGCGGTGTAGAGGTTGAGGAACGGCTGGTCATCCCACTTGTACTGGTTCTTTCCGCCTATACCCTCGCCGCGTGCGCTGCTGAAGAGGAGCAGGTCGTCCATCACGGTAACACCGAGATCGGCCTCGGGGCTGTTGATGGGTATGGTGCGAACGGCGCACCGCGTACTGTCGCGCTTCAGGTTCATGAAGAAATCGGTGCGGCCCAAGTAGTCTTTCACGCGCGCATTGTCCGGGTCCTTCTGGGCATAAGCCTCATACTGCGCGAGCGCTTCGGCGTAGTGTCCGTTGCTGCGCAAAAGGTCGGCGTAGTCGAGCTGGTCAGGGGGGCTGAGCGGTGCCTTGTTCCCCATCTGCTTGTAGGCGGCCTCGGCCTTCAGGGGTTGGTCCGTACGTTGGTAGGCGAAGGCGAGCTTGCGCCAGTCATCGGGGGTGGCTTTGTCGCCCGCGGTGATGTCCTCATAGATCGCGGCCATCTTCGGATAATCGAACACGGCGGCGGCCTCGTCGGCCATGTGCTGCTTGAGCTTTTGACCGTGTGATGCCAGGGGCAGGAGGGAGAGCAGGGGCAGTAGCCAGTAGGCAGTGGCAGCAGGCAGGCGCAGAGGCCACTGCCGACTGCCACTGCCTACTGCCAACTCGTGCGAAAGATTGTGCGTGGATCCCATCGATCAGAAATAACGCGGTGAACGGATGCCTTTCAATTTGTTGCCGAACTCGAAGCCAAGCATGAACTCGTGGGACCCGCCGCTGTGGTCGTGCAGGATCGAGAGCGGATAGTCGTAAGCGTATCCCACGGTGAGGTCGTTCGTGAGGTTGTACTGCGCGAGCAGGCCCACCGCATCGGTATGCCGGTACATGGCACCGAGCCAGAACTTCTCATAGAAGAGGAAGTTGGCGGTGAGGTCGAAGCTGATCGGCGCACCGTCCACGGCCTTCACCATGAAGGTGGGTTTGAACTTGATGTAGGTGCTGAGATCGAACACGTAGCCCCCGGTGATGAACCAGTGCGCGCGCTGGCCCGCCTGCCACACAGAGGCCGCCGTGCTGTCCGATATCGACGCGTTCTCGAAGAGTTTCGTGCTCAACATCTTCGGCGTGCTGATGCCGAGGTAGTGGCGCTCGCCATACCACATGGCACCGAAGCCGAACTGCGGATCGAGCTTCTGCTGCACGTTCTGCTGGAAGACCTGGTCGTTCTGTTCGAGCGGATGCAGCTCCGCGAACTTTCCTTGGAACAGGTTCATGCCGCCCTTGATGCCGAAGGCGAGCTTGGTGTTGTGGGAGAGGAACATGCGGTAGGCCACATCGACCATGAAGCCGTACTGCGTTACCGGGCCATGCTCATCGCGCATCAACGTGCCGCCCACGCCCAGGCTCTCCATGAGGAAGGGGCTATGCACGGTGAGCGTTTGCGTGGTAGGCGCGCCAGCGAAGCCCACCCATTGGTGGCGGCTCAACGCCTTCAAGCTCACCCGTTCGGCGCTTCCCGCATAGGCAGGGTTGATCGCGAGCAGGTTGAACATGTACTGCGTGAACTGCGGATCCTGCTGCGCGCGGGAAACGTCCGGCAGCATAGTCATCGCGATCAATAGAGGAGCGAAATATCGCGCCCATGCAGCGCGGGGCCACGCGCCCGCGACGCGTGTATCGCCCAAGGAGAAGATCATGCGTGCCATCAGCGTTTCAGGTAGATGTATCCAGTGATCATGTCGTCGCCATTGCCCAGGTCGAGGACATAGTAGTAGGTGCTTTCGGGCAGTTCCTCGCCCCAGTTCATGTCGCCTTCACTACGGCCGTCCCAGTTGTTGTTGTAGGGGCTGCGGTCCAGCACCTGGCTGCCCCAGCGGTTGAAGACCTGGAAGGTGTTCTTTGGATAGTACTCCAAGCCCTCGATCACATACGTGTCGTTCACACCATCGCCGTTCGGGCTGAAGGCGTCGGGGATGGTGAGCTTCGCGCAATCGGTGAGCACCACCAGTATGCTGTCCGATGTCGTCCCGCAAACGCCGTTCACCACGGTCCACAGGAAGATGTTCTCGCCGAGCGCGAGCTGTGTCACATCCGTGGCGCTGTCCGCCGGGTCCACGATGTTGCCGGATCCACCGATCAACGTCCATGCGCCGATGGCGGTGTTGGAAAGCAGGGGTACCGCGTGCAATTGTGTTTCGGTGGTGTCCTGGCAATAGCTCTGGTCCGGTCCCGCGTCCGCTGGATGTTCCGAGGAGTCGAACACGGAGATGATCACCGCGTCCGACGTGCTTCCACACGCCCCGTTATCGATCGTCCACAAGAAGGTGTTCTCGCCAAAGCTGATGTCGGTGATGGTGGTGAACGGATCGAGGGGATCGGTGATGGTGCCGCTGCCACTGCCGATAGTCCAAGCACCACTCGCTGGCGGTGTTGGCACGGTGGCGGTCATCGCCGCATCGCCGTTCGCCGGCACGCAGAATTGCTGGTCCGGTCCGGCGGCGGCCGATGGCGCATTGTTGTCGAAGAGGCTCACCACGATAGTGTCGGAGGTCAGGCCATTGGCACACGGTCCATTATTGATGGTCCAGGCCAGCACCAGGTTACCGACCCCGATCCCGGTGATGGCCGTTGTCGGTGACGACGGGTCCGCCAACTGGCCGGTGCCGGTCACGATGGTCCATTGACCGGTGGCCGGTGCGGTTGGGGCATTGCCCGCCATAGCGGTGCCGGTCGTTGGTGTGCATAGCTGCACATCGGGTCCGGCGTTCGCGTTCGGCGATGCGGCATTGAAGATGGTGATCGTCAGATCGTCGCTCGTGGTTCCGCACGGGCCGTTGCTGATCGTCCAAGTGAACACGCTCACACCGACATCGAGATCGGTGATCCCGCTGTTCGGATCGTTGGGATCCGCGATGGTTCCCGTGCCGCTCACGAGCGTCCACGTTCCGCTGGCTGGATAGGTAGGCACGTTGCCCGCCATCGTTACCGTGTTCGGTTGCGTGGGTATGCAGATCGATTGGTCCGGTCCAGAGCCCGCAGGTGCCGCATTGCCATCGAACATCTGTATCAGTACCGTATCGGTGGTGGTTCCGCAGGCACCGTTGTCGATCGTCCACACGAAGATGTTGTCGCCCACGGCGATGTTGGTCGCAGTGGTCTGCGGGTCGCTCGGACCGGTGATCGTCGCACTGCCGCTGATGAGCGTCCAGCTACCGGTGCCGGGGAACGTGGCGGGGTTGCCAGCCATGGTGGCCGTTGTATTCGGTGTGCAGAACTGCTGATCGGGTCCTGCTGCGGCCGGTGCGGCGGTGCTGTCGAACACCGCTATGTTCACGGTGTCCTGCGAGGGTGGTCCTTGACCGCACTGTCCGTTGTACACCAGCCATTGGAAGGTGTTGTTGCCGATCGTGAGGCCGGTGATGCTGGCTGTGGGATCATGGATGTCGGAGATCACACCGGTGCCGTTGATCAAGGTCCAAGTGCCTTCACCGGGGAAGGTGGGCACGAGCGCTTGCATCGTGGTGGTGGTATCGGGCGTGCAGTGTTCCTGGTCCGGTCCAGCGTCCGCAGCCGGTGCGGTAGGATCGTAGGTGTACACGAGCATCGTATCCGTGAGCAATCCATTGTTCGGGCAGGGGCCGAGGTCCAGCGTCCACACGAACGTGCTGATGCCGACGGTGAGATCGGTGATCAGGGTTGCGGTATCGAGCGGGTCGACGATGGTGCCGCTGCCGCTGGCCAAGGACCAGATACCTGTCGCGGGCAATTGCGGTGCTACGCCTTGCAGATGAATGGTGGTTTGCGGCAGGCAGGTTTCCAGGTCAGGACCGGCGTTCGGTGCGCTCGTGCTGTCGCTGAAGAGGATCACCGTCATGGTGTCCGAGGTGATCGGGTTGTTGCACGGGCCGTTGTTCACCGTCCATGCGAAGGTGTTGTAGCCGATGGTGAGGCCCACCACTTTGGAACCCGGATCATGCGTATCGGCGAAGAGGCCAGCACCGGAAACCAGCGACCATGTTCCCTCCGCGGGGAAGGTGGGCGTGTTGCCGGCGAGGTAGATGCTGTCCTGCGGTGTGCAGATCTCCACATCGGGTCCTGCGTTCGCGGGCGGGTTGAACTCGTCGTAGATGAACACGCTCACGCTGTCATGGCTGATGCCGCAGACGCCGTTCTCGAGCGTCCATACCAGGATGTTCTCACCCACGATGAGGCCGTCAACGTCCGTGGTCGGGCTCGCGGGATCGATGAAGTTGGCGCTGCCTTGTGCCACGCTCCACACACCGGTACCGGGAGCCGTCGCGTTGTTGGCGGCCATCGTTGTGCTCGTGTTCGGCGTACACTGCGATTGATCAGGACCCGCTGCGGCGGGCGGCGAGTTGAGGTCGAAGAGCAGGATGCTTGCATCGTCGCTCGTGAGTCCGTTCGCGCAGGGTCCATTGCTCACCGTCCAGGTAAAGACGTTCACGCCGATACCCAGATCCGTAACGGTGGTGTTCGGATCGCTCGGATCGGTGATCGTTCCTTGTCCGCTCGCCAGTGTCCATGTGCCCGTGGCTGGGAAGGTGTAAGAACTGCCCGCAAGGGTGGCGCTTGTTACCGGTGTGCAGATCTGCTGATCGGTACCGGCATCGGCCACAGGGTTGTTCACGTCGTAGACGAAGATGCTCACGAGGTCCGTGGTCAGCGGGTTGTTGCATGGCCCGTTGCTCACGGTCCATAGGAAAATGTTCTCGCCAATGGTGAGGTTGGTGATCGCCGTGTTCGGAACGCTCGGATCGGCGATGTCGCCCGTACCCGTTACCAGCGTCCATGTTCCGGTGGCGGGGAAGGTGATGGCGCTACCGGCCATGGTGGTGTTCGTGTTCGGTGTGCAGAGTTCCTGATCCGGTCCTGCATCGGCCACGGGGTTCTGGTCATCGTAGAGGAAGATGCTCAGTTGGTCGGTGGAGATGCCGCTCTCGCACGGCCCGTTGTTCACCGTCCAGCGGATGATCGTTTCGCCCACGGTCAACCCACTGATCGTCGTGTTCGGATCGTTCGCATCGGCGAAGGCACCGTTGCCCTGCAGGATCGTCCATGTTCCGATAGCCGGGAAGATCACATTGCTGCCCGTGAGCTGCGCGCTCGTGGTCGGGGTGCAGAGGCTCTGATCCGGTCCCGCATCGGCCACCGGGTTGGTGGCATCGAAGAGGAATATGCTCATCGTGTCCGAGGTGAGCGGGTTGGCGCATGGGCCGTTGCTCACCGTCCACACGAAGATGTTCTCGCCCACGGTAAGGCCGCTCACCGCCGAGTTCGGATCGCTCGCGTTCGCCACGTTGCCTGTGCCACTGAACAATGTCCAAGCGCCGGTGGCAGGGAAGGTGATGGGGCTGCCGCTGAGCACCGCATCGCTGGTCGGCGTGCAGAGCTGTTGGTCAGGGCCGGCGTTAGCAACAGGATTTTGGTCGTCGAAAATGAAGATGCTCACCTGGTCGGTGGTCGGTGCGCCGCAAGGTCCGTTGTCCACCGTCCACTGGAAGATGTTCTCGCCGATGGTGAGCCCGTCAACGGCCGAGTTCGGATCGGAAGGATCGGCGATGTTGCCCGTGCCCCCGATCAGCGTCCACGATCCGCTCGCGGGGAAGGTTACTGCCGAGCCTTGCAGGTTGGTCGTGCTCGTCGGTGTGCAGAACTGTTGATCGGCACCGGCGTTCGCGCCCACGTTGTTGTTGTCGAAGAGGAGGATCGTGACGGTGTCCGAAGTGAGCCCGTTCGCGCAAGGTCCGTTGCTCACGGTCCATGCGAACACGTTCGCGCCGACGTCAAGACCGGTCACCGAGGAGTTCGGGTCGTTCGCGTCCGCGATCGCTCCGGCACCGCTCACCAATGTCCATGTGCCTTGTGCGGGGAAGGTGATGGCGCTGCCAGCGAACGATGTGCTCGTGGTCGGCGTGCAGAGGTTCTGGTCGGGCCCGGCGTTGGCCACCGGGTTGTTCACGTCGAAGACGAAGATGCTCACCACATCGGTGGTCAACGGGTTCGCGCAAGGCCCGTTCGCCATGCTCCATTGCAGGATGTTCTCGCCGATGGTCAATGCGCTTACTGTGGCGTTCGGGTCGTTGGGATCACTGAAGATGCCGGTGCCTTGCAGTACTGTCCATGTGCCTTGCGCAGGGAATGTCGCGTTGCTGCCGGCGAGTGTGGTGCTCGTGTTCGGCGTACACAGCTCCTGGTCCGGTCCCGCATCGGCCACCGGGTTCAGGTCGTCGAAGACGAAGATGCTCACCTGATCGGTCGTGATGCCGTTCGCGCACGGTCCGTTGCTCACGGTCCACACGAAGATGTTCTCACCCACGGTAAGGCCGCTCACCGCCGTGTTCGGATCGTTCGCATCGGCAATGATGCCGGTGCCGCCCGCGAGTGTCCATGTTCCGCTCGCGGGGAAGGTGGGTGTGTTGCCCGCGAGGTTGGTCGTGCTCACCGGTGTGCAGATCTGCTGGTCCGGTCCTGCATCGGCCGCCGCGTTGTTCGCGTCGTAAACGAACACGCTCATCTGGTCGGTGGTGGTGCCGTTCGCGCACGGACCATTGTTCACGCTCCACTGGAAGATGTTCTCACCCACGGTGAGGCCGCTCACGGATGTGTTCGGATCGTTCGCATCGGCGAATGTGCCGGTGCCTTGCACGAGAGTCCATGTGCCTTGTGCGGGGAAGATCACGCTGCTGCCTGCGAGCGCGGTGCTCGCGGTAGGCGTGCAGAGTTCCTGGTCGGGTCCCGCGTTCGCATCGGCGTTGCCGTTATCGAAGAGGAAGATGCTCACCGCATCGGTGCTGCTTCCACACGGGCCGTTGCTGATGCTCCATTGCAGGATGTTCTCGCCCACGGTCAATCCGCTCACCGTGGTGTTCGGATCATTCGCATCGGCGAAGGTGCCGCCACCTTGCAACACGGTCCATGTGCCCACGGCCACGCCTACGGTGCTGTTCGCAGCGAGCGTGGCGGAAGTGGTCGGTGTACACAACTGCTGGTCGGGTCCCGCATCGGCGGAAGCGGCCGCGTTGTCATAGATGTTGATCGTTACCTGGTCGGTAGTGATGCCACCGCAAGGGCCATTGTCCACGGTCCATAGGAACACGTTCGCACCGACACCCAGATCGATGACGGTGCTGTTCGCCGCCGTGGGATCGCTGATCGTACCGTTGCCGCTCACCAGCGTCCATGTGCCGGTGGAAGGGAAGCTGTAGTTGCTGCCGCTGAGGGTGGCGGTGTTCGTCGGCAGGCAGAGGTCCTGATCGCTACCGGCATTGGCCACGGCCTGTTGGGCGTCGTACACGAAAATGCTCACCAGGTCGCTCGAACTTCCGCAGGTGCCATTGTCCAGCGTCCATTGCAGTACCACTTCGCCCACGGCGAAACCATTGGCGGTAGCATTGGGATCGGCGGGATCGCTCAGTGTCACCGTGCCGCTCACGACGCTCCAGAAACCGGTGCTCACCCCAGTGGGCGCGTTGCCTTGCAATTGCACGTTCGATCCGATGCCGCACACGCTTTGATCGGAACCGGCGTCGGCGTTGGGCGCGTTGTCATCGAACACGTTGATCGTTACCTGATCACTGGTGAAGCCTGTGCCGCAGGGGCCATTGTTCACGAACCAGGCGAACACATTGGCACCTATGCTCAGATTGCTTACCGTGGAATTCGGCAGGGTCGGATCGGAGAAGGTGCCCGTGCCGCTCACGGTGCTCCACGACCCGGTGGCCGGGAAGATCAGCGTGCTCGCCTGCATCACCGTGGTGGTGGTTCCGCAGAGGTTCTGCGTGGGGCCCGCATCCGCATCCGGGGTGTTCGCATCATAAAGGAAGATGCTCACCTGGTCGGTGGTGAACGCGTTCGCACAAGGCCCGTTGTCCACGCTCCACACGAAGGTGTTCTGGCCAACGCTCAATCCGTTCACCGTGGTGTTCGGAGCGTTGGCGTCCTGGAAAACACCGGTGCCCTGTGTCACCGTCCATACGCCGGTGGCGGGGAAGATGAGGCTGCTGCCGTTGAGCGTGGTGGAGGTAGTGGGTGTACACAGATCCTCGTTCGGGCCAGCGTTCGCCACCGGGTTGTTGAGATCATAGACACTGATCGTCACCTGATCGCTGGAGATCGGGTTGGCGCATGGTCCGTTGTTCAGTGTCCACTGGAAAATGTACACACCGGGCGAAATGCCGGAGACCGTGGTGTTGGGGTTGGTCGGGTTGGTGATGGTACCGGTGCCTTGTACGATGGTCCAGAGACCGGTGGCAGGGAACGTCGGCGTGTTGCCGTTCAACAGCAGGAGCGCTACCGGCGTACACACGGATTGTTCGTTGCCGGCATTGGCCACCGGGCTGTTCGGATCGTACACCGTGATGGTCACTTGATCGCTGGTGACACCCGGAGCGCAGGGGCCATTGTCCACCGTCCATTGGAAAACGTTCACGCCGATGGGGATCCCGAAGGCGAGCGTATTCGGATCGTTCGCATCGGAGAAATTGCCCGTGCCGCTTATCACGGTCCACACACCCTGTCCGGGGAAGATGGTAGCGCTGCCGTTCAAGGTCACCTGCGCCACGCCATTGTCGGAGCAGGCGCTCTGGTCGGCACCCGCGTCGGCCGCGCTCTGTCCCGCATCATATACATAGATGGTCATCGGGTCGCTGCTCACGCCGCAAGCACCGTTGTTGATGTTCCATACAAGGATGTTCGCGCCCACGCCCAAGCCGCTCACGGAGGAGGTGGCGCTGGTAGCGTTGCCGAACGTGGCGGTGCCTTGCTGCACGGTCCAGGATCCGGTAGCGGGGAAGGTGGGTGCATTGCCCGCGAGTGTGGTGCTGGCCGCATCACTGCAGAGGTTCTGGTCGGCTCCGGCGTTGGCCGCTTGTGCAGCGCCGTTGAAGACGTTGATCGTCACATTGTCCGTAGTGGTTCCCGGAACGCACGGACCGTTGTTTACCATCCAGCTGAAGACGTTCGCTCCGAGACCGAGGCCGGTGATCTGCGAGTTGGGATCGCTGGCCGTTATGATCGTGCCGCTGCCGCTTACGAGCGCCCATGTGCCGGTAGCTGGTGAGGTGAGTGGACTGCCGGCCATCACCGTGCTGGTGATCGGCGTGCAGAGGTTCTGGTCAGGCCCCGCATTGGCCGCGGGGTTCGCGGCGTCGAACACGAACACGCTCACTTGGTCGCTCGTGATCGGGTTCACACAGGGACCGTTGTCGATGGTCCATTGGAACACGCTCGTACCCACGTCGAGCCCCGTTACGGTGGTGGTGAAGTTGTTCGGTGAGGTGATGATCCCGATGCCGCTCACCAAGGTCCATGTGCCGATGGCCGGATAGATCACCGGAAGTCCTGATAGTGTGACCGTGTTAGGGAACGTGGGTACGCAGATGCTCTGGTCGGGACCGGCGAAGGCCACATCCTGGCGGTTGTCGTACACCTTGATCAGCACGTCATCAGTGGTCACCGCACCACAGGGGCCGTTGCTCACGGTCCAGCGGAAGATGTTGTCCCCGATGCCAAGGCCGGTGATCAGGGTAGTGGGACTGCCATGCGCCACGATGGTGCCGCTACCACTGACCAATGTCCAGTCGCCCGTTGCGGGGAAGATGAGGGAACTGCCCGCCATGTTGGTGCTGGTATCCGGGCGGCAGAGCGATTGGTCGGGTCCGGCATTGGCCACCGGGTTGTTCGCATCGAAGAGGAAGATGCTCACCACATCATTGGTGATGCCGCTCGCGCAGGGTCCATTGTTCACTGTCCAGCGGAAGATGTTCTCGCCGACGATCAATCCGCTTACTGCGGTGTTGCGCAGGTTCGCATTGGCGAAGACGCCTGCACCTTGCACCACGGTCCACGTGCCGACGGCGGGCGCTATCACGTTGCTGCCTGCGAGCGTCGTGCTGGTTGTCGGTGTGCAGAGGTTCTGGTCAGGCCCGGCGTTGGCCACCGGGTTGGCGTTGCTGAATACCAGTATGGACACTTGGTCGCTGCTCGTTCCGCAGGATCCGTTGTTGATGTTCCACTGCACGATCACTGTGCCCACACCAAGACCGGTGAGGGTAGTGGTCGTTGCGTTCGGTGAAGTGATCGTGCCGGTACCGCTGATCAAGGTCCATGATCCGGTGGCGCTACCTATCGGTGCGTTACCGGTGACCGTGGCGACAGGGCTCGTGGAGCAGACGCTTTGATCCGCGCCCGCATTGGCGGGTTGTGCGTTCTGGTCGAAGATGTTGATCGTCACCAGGTCGTTGGTAGCAGCACCGCACGGCCCGTTGATCACGGTCCATCGGAACACGTTCGCACCAACGCCAAGGTTGGAGATCGACGTGGTAGGCGAGTTCACTGCGGCGATGGTTCCGCTGCCGCCCACGAGGGTCCATGTGCCAGTGGCGGGGAAGATCACGTTGCTGCCCGCCATGGTCGCCGTGGTGAAGGGCGTACACTGGTTCTGGTCAGGTCCGGCGTTGGCCACCGGGTTGTTCACGTCGAAGACGAACACGCTCACCTGGTCGCTCGTGGTGCCACAGGGTCCGTTGTTCACGCTCCATTGGAACACGTTGTTGCCAACGCCGAGGTTGGTGATGGAGGTGAAGGGCGAAGCGGCCGCAGTGATGGTGCCGCTGCCACTGATCAAGGTCCATGTGCCGATGGCCACGCCCACGGTAGGGCTGCCGCTCATCAATACGGTAGGGGTGGTGGAGCAGATGCTCTGGTCCGGCCCGGCACTGGCCACCGGAGCGTTGGCATTGTAGAGGTTGATCACCACATCATCGGTGGTGATGCCACCGCACGGTCCGTTGTTCACCGTCCAGCGGAAGGTGTTCGCACCCACGCCGAGAGCGGTGATGGTGGTGGTGCGCGAGAAAGGCGTGGTGATCGTTCCGCTGCCGCCGGTCAGTGTCCACGTTCCTGTAGCGGGGAAGATCACGTTGCTGCCCGCCATCGTGGCCGTGGTGTTCGGCGTGCAGAGGCTTTGGTCAGGTCCGGCGTTGGCTGGCGGGTTGTTCGCGTCGTAAACGAACACGCTCACCTGGTCGTTGGTGTTGCCGCATGCGCCGTTGTTCACCGTCCATTGGAAGATGTTGTTGCCAACGCCCATGCCGCTCACGCCGGTGCTGCTGGTGTTGGGTGAAGCGATGGTGCCCGATCCGCTCACCAGCGTCCATGCGCCGGTGGTGGGCGCCGTTACCGCACTGCCGGTGAGCGTTGCGCTCGGCGTGGTGGAGCACACGTTCTGGTCGGCACCCGCGTTGGCGATGGCCGCACCGTTGCTGTTCACCGTGATGGTCACATCATCGGTACTGATGGGATTCGCGCAAGGGCCGTTGTTGATCGTCCAGCGGAACACGTTCACGCCGGTACCGAGCGCGGTAACACCGCTGGTGGCGGAAGAAGGAGAAGTGATGGTGCCGCTGCCGCTGATCAATATCCACACGCCGGTGCTCGGCGGGGTCGGCGAGTTGCCCGCCAGCGTGGTGTTGATGTTCGGAGTACACTTCGTCTGGTCCGGTCCGGCATTGGCGGTGGCTGCGTTCTGGTCATATATGGTGATCACCACCAGATCGGTGGAGGGCGCACCGCACGGCCCATTGCTTATCGTCCAGCGCAAAGTCACCGTGCCGATGGCGAGGTTCGTTACCGTGGAGGTAGGAGAGGTGGGTGTGGTGATGGTACCGGTCCCGCTCACGACCGTCCATGCGCCGGTGCTGGGCGCGGTAGGCGTGCTGCCCGCCATGGTGGCCGTGGGCGAACTGCTGCACACGCTCTGGTCCGGCCCCGCATTGGCGATCGGCGCTGCGGGATCGAAGCGCGTGATCGTTGCTTGATCGCTAGTAAGGCCGTTAGCGCAAGGGCCGTTGTTCACCGTCCACTGGAACACGTTCGCGCCCACACCCAATCCGGTGACACCTGAAGCAGGTGAGTTCGGGGCGGTGATCGATCCTGCGCCGCTGACCAAGGTCCAATGTCCAGTGGCCGGTGAGATCGGTGTGTTTCCCGCGAGCGAAGCAGAAGTAGCGCATACCTGCTGGTCCGGTCCGGCGTTGGCAGGTGGGCTGTTCGGGTTGAACACGGTGACATTGACCGTGTCCTGCGTGAATGGTGGGACGCAGGGTCCGTTATAGATCGTCCAGAGGAACGAATTCACGCCGGCGCTGAGACCTGAAACCGCGCTGTTCCGGAAATTCACGTTGACGAATACGCCGGTACCCGCGATCACTGACCAAGTGCCGTTGGCCGGTTGAGCGTTCATGGTGGTGCTGCTGGTGGGCAGGCACAATAACTGATCAGGCCCCGCATTGGCCGCGGGCTGAGCATAGTCGTACAGCATGATCGTCACCTGATCGGTGGTGGGTGCTCCGCAAGGGCCGTTCGAAATGGTCCATTGGAACTTGTTCTGGCCGATGGACATGCCATTGACCATTGAGTTCGGGTTGTTAGGGTCGGCGAAGGTGCCGGTACCATTGATGAGGGTCCATGTTCCTACTGCGGGTGGCACTGCGGCATTGGCTGCGAGTTGCCCCGACGTGCTCGGCGTGCATAGCTGCTGGTTAGGCCCAGCGTCGGCCGCCGCCTGCGAGGCGCTGTAGTTCACCACGGTCACTTGGTCGCTCGTTATACCGCAGGGTGCGTAATCCAGTGTCCATTGGAAAACATTGTTGCCTTGCGCCATGCCGGTTACCACCGCGTTGGGATTGCTGACGCTGCTGAAGGTGCCGCTGCCGCTGATCACGGTCCATTGCGCGGGTGTTTGTGAATACGGCAGCACCGCCTGCATGGTCACCGTTCCGCATGCTTGCAGATCCGGACCCGCGTTGGCGGGCGCGAACGGCGGCGTCACGATCACCGTATAGCCATACTGGTTGGTGCCGGTGAGCGGGCAGGCGTTGTCGTTCACCGTTATGGTGAAGGTGTTGTTGCCGATGTCCGCTGCTGTGGGGGTCCAAGTGAAGGTGCCGGTCTGGAAAGGCGAGCCGCTGGTGGTGAAATTGCCGCCCGGAATGCCGCCGCTGTAAACGATGGTCGTGTTCTGCCCCGCGTTCGCGTCATTGGTATTGATGGTGAAGGAGACGGGCGTTCCCGTGCACACCGTGGTGGTATAGTTGTTCGTGCCGTTCACACCGGTGGCGGTGGGCGACGAGTTGCCGGTACACACGCGCACCACGAACTGCACGTCGCGCGTCACCGCACCGATGAGCACGCCGTTGCGGTACTCGCGCACACGGTAAGTGACCACCGACACCTGCTGGATGTCCGGTACGCAGGTGAGCGTTCCGGTGATGGGGTTCAGCACCACCGCGTTCGCTCCGCCGGTATTGTGGATCGGCTGGGCAACGGTGTAGCCCGCAGTGAAAGGAATGTTCACGTTGCCCGCAGTGCGCGGCTGGATGATCGCGTAAGCGAGGGAATCACCATCGGGGTCAAAGGCACCGGGGTTGTAGCTTATCGGTTGGCCGAGACAGTAGTAAGGTGTAGGGGCGTTGAGGAAGACCGGCGAATTGTCGCAGGGCGTCAGTGTCCGGTTCAAGTTGGTGTTCAGGTACAGGCTCTGGTTGCCGGGGTTCTGCAACGAGGTGATCGCATTGTTGCGGCAGCAGAGCGCCCAGCTGATCACGAAATCGTTGCCCGTGCCACAGTTCGCATACGGCGTAAGGCTGATGATCTTCGAGAAGGTGTATTCCTCCACGCCGTAGGTACCAGTCGCGTTGCTGCAGCGGTCGAGCTCCGACGGGCAGATCGGCGTGATGATCTGCACGCTCTCGAGCGTGAGGCATTGATCGAAATTGGCACCGCAGTTCGCCGATGCCACATTGAAGGAAAGGCCGTTGGTGCAATTGGTGGGTGCCGCTACGCCGTTGCAATCGCGGTAGAATTTCAACGTCACCTTGTACTGGTTGCTGCCCAGGCAGGTGTAGGTGAGCTCGCCCCCTACGGCGTGCGTGGCCCGTGCCTCATCGGGGCGGAGCAGCAGCGCCGAAGCGGCGATCAGCAGGTTGCGGAGAAGGGAACGGGTCGCTTGGACCGGGGTGCGTGGTGCGCGTAGGGATGATGCCATGTACCTGCGGAATGGTGGCCACCGCCTTCACACGCCCGCGTCTCGAAGAGAGTATTCGCCGCAGGCCCGGCCTTCGCCAGCGCATGCCATCAGTGAACAGGTACACGATGCGCACGCCTGTGTTCCGGACAGGTGCCGGACAAACCTATTTCCATCGCATGCGCTGAGTGCCGCAGGGGGCGCGCACTTGTCAACACACGCATGTTCGGTGTATCAACGCGCGTTGCTTGTCCAAGCGCTACGACGCATTTGTCCTCGATGCCGGTCTCCATAACATGCTGTGCGTTCCAACTGAAAGCGGGATCGGCTCGATCATCCCACACCCTCGCGGTTCACTACTTGATCCCGAACCGGCAGTAGTGTATCTTCTTTCCTTCCGCCAGCCACATGCGCTCATAGAATGTGCGGATGTTCAACACGCGTTGTTCCTCTTCGCTCACACGATGGACCAGCTCGCCATACACATCGGCACTCTTTTCCTGCAAAGGCAGGTGGTGTAATTCCACTTGTTCCAGCGTGTATTCATAGAGCAAGGGACTGTCCGTCTTCAAGTGAACGAGGCCGCCGGGCTTCAACACTTCTTTGTAGCGCGCAAGGAAGAGCGGGGAGGTGAGCCGCTTGCGCGCTTTGCCTATTTGTGGATCGGAGAAGGTGAGCCAGATCCCGCTTATCTCTCCCGGGGCGAAGCAGTTCAGGAGATGGTCCACATGCGTGCGCAGGAAACCGACGTTGGTGAGTCCCAGCTCCCGCACGGTGCGTGCCCCACGCCAGATCCGTGCGCCCTTGATGTCCACCCCGATATAGTTGCGCTCCGGCCGCAATTGCGCGAGCCCCGTGGTGTATTCGCCTTTGCCGCAGCCGAGTTCCAGCACCAATGGCGCATCACGCTTGAAGAATTCGCTGTTCCATCTTCCCTTCAGCGGGAATTCACCGCGCGCGACCTCCTCGAAGGTGGGTTGCACCACATGCTCGAACGTGGCGTTCTCAGTGAAGCGTTCCTGTTTGCCTTTGCCCATGGCCCGTTGTCGCTGATCAGGTCTGGTTGCTGGTTGTTGGTTGCTGGTTGTTGGTTGTTCGGCTGGGTGGTGGCAACCGGTCGGCGTTCGCCAACAACAAACAACCAGCAACCAACAACCATCGGCGGGCAAAGATGCGATCCCGACATTCGCCGTGATGTTCGCCGGTGCCCGCATTCTCATCGCCCCGCTCGATTGGGGGCTCGGGCACAGCACGCGCGACATCCCCATCATCCGGCGCTTGTTGGAACTGGACGCCCGGCCGGTGATCGGTGCCGACAAGGGACCGCTCGCGCTATTGCGTGATGAGTTCCCGGCGCTCCCGTGGGTGCGTATCCGCGGCGTGGAAGTACGCTATGCGAAAGGTGGATCCCAGCGGTTGGCGATGGCCACGCAATTCCCCGCGATGCTGCGCTCATTGCGGCACGAACATGCGTTGCTGCTCGACATCTTCCGCGAGCAGAAGATCGATGCGGTGATCAGCGATCAACGCTTTGGGCTTCGCACGGCGCACGTGCCGTCAGTGCTCATCACGCATCAGGTATTTCCGTTCACGCCTTTCGCGCAGTCAGCGCTGCGCCGCTTGAACCGCTACCAAATCCAGCGGTTCGACAAGTGCTGGATCATGGATGAGCCGGAAGCTCCCGGACTGGCGGGTACACTTTCGCACGGCGCACAGATGCCCGCGAACGCGCGCTATATCGGTGCGCTCAGTCGTATGCGCGCAGGTATGAGCGTATCGCGCCGCTATCGCATCGCTGCGGTGATCAGCGGACCTGAACCGCAGCGGACCCTGCTTGATGATGCGCTTACGCGCCAGCTACGCGCCATCGACGGCGAACACTTGCTTGTGCGCGGACTGCCAACGGAACCTGCGACGGATCGCATCGGCAACATCGAACGACGTTCCCACATGAACGCTCGCGACCTCAACGATGCGTTGCTCAACGCCGAGCACATCATCACCCGCAGCGGCTATACCACCTTGATGGACCTCGCCGTCCTCGGCCGTAGCGCATTGCTGATCCCAACACCGGGACAATCGGAACAGGAATACCTGGCGGAACTGCACCAGCGTACGGGGCGGTTCACCTTCCAGCGGCAAAGCGAGCTCAACGTTCGCGCTTATGTGGAGCATACGCGGTCGACCGATCCCGGATCCGCGTCATTCGATAGTGCGTTGTTGGAACCGGCCTTGCAGGAACTCGCCACGATGATCCCACGCAACTCCGGAGCCTGACGGATCCACGCGCCCTCGCCTTCGCGAAGAGCGCTTCGGCGGAGCGCGGTACATTCGCACACTGCGTTCGCCGAAGCCTTGGCGAAGGCGCAAACGATGATACTTCGCTCCGCTCCCTGTCTGTTCGTCTCCTTCATTGCGCTCACCGCCGTCGCCCAAGGCGATGCGGACAAGCAGCTGCAGCAGTTGCAGGTGCAGTACGATCAACTGGAGGAGCAACAGAAGTTGTTGCTCGGTCCGTTGGAAGATGCCAAGCTGAGAGTGATGGACCGCGACCTCGCGGCGCAGGGCCTTCCCGCGCTCGCGCCCGGCGATGAGGTGATCGCGCATCCGGGCCATTCTTTGGTGTGGAGCGAGAAATACCACCAGCCCAAGTGGACCGCACACATTGTGATGCCGGACATCATGAAAGGAAGTCTCGCGCGCATCGACACCTTCCTGCCCGACCCGATGGTGCATGGCAACACGGCCCTCTACTACGACTACCTGAACAGTGGTTACGATCGCGGCCACCAAGTGCCGAGCGCCGATATGCGCTGGAGCCAGAAGGCGCTCGAAGCGACTTACCTCTACAGCAACATCTGTCCGCAGACACCCGACCTCAATCGCGGTTCATGGGCCGAACTCGAAGACTGGGGCCGCCGTTATGTCCACTATGCGAACGAACGCGTCTTCATCGTTACAGGGCCTGTCCTGAACGATGCGCTGCCGCTGCTGAACAAACCGAAAGCGAAGGACGATGTGAGCGTTCCTGTCTGGTTCTTCAAAGCCTTCGCCGATCTGGACGGACCGCAGAAAAAAGGCATCGCCTTCGTGATGAAGAACGGGTTGAACGATCACGACATGATCTCCTACGCGCTCTCGATCGACAGCGTGGAAAAACTCACCGGCCTCGATCTCTTTCCCGCGCTCGACGATAGTCTGGAGAACAGGATCGAAGCGATGCGCGATCCGCAGGCGTGGTATGGCAAGGGCGATCCCAATTTCGGCGATGTGGAGCCCATGAAGGCACCGCTGCCCGGTGGACGCTACAACACTACGCAGGCGAAATACCACATCGGCCAGAGCGCCACCATCTGTGGTACCGTAGTGAGCACACGCCGCACGCAGAAGGCCAATGCGGTCTACCTGAACCTGGACCACAACCACCCGCACCAGGAGTTCTACGCCACCATCTGGGACTTCAACGGCCCCAACTTCCACTACGACCCGGAGACCTACCTGGTCAACAAGAAGGTCTGCGTCACCGGCAAGCTCACGTTGTACAACGACATCCCCCGGATCAGCGTGAACAACGAGAACGAGATCACGATGTGGGACGATGTGCTGAAGGGCCAGTAGGGTCCGATCTACCGCGCTATCGAACGACTTTCAGCGGGAAGTGGACCAGTGGACCGGTGCAGCAGTGTACCCCTGGACCATCTCCACCAGTTCCGCGATCCGAACAGCGCAACGGCGGATCATGCGGTGGGATTAGCGGACCGGTCGCGGATCGCACATCTGTTGCACTCTTGCATTGGTCAACTGGTACACGCACCGGAAACGCATGGCTCCCTCCGGGATACCTTCGCAACGGCCTTGTGGCCGCGTTCCGATCCTGCATGTTCCGCTCACGCTTCCGTTTCCATCCCGTTCTTCCTGTTGTGCTCATTCTCGGATCATGCGGTACGCATCCGGATCCGAACGGATCCGCGCAACCATCCAACGCACCGCACGGGCCGCTGTTCACCAGCGTTCCAGCGGATTCGAGCCACATCACCTTCAACAACACCATCACCGAATCACCTGACCTCAACTACTTCACCTATGTGTACGCATACAACGGTGGAGGCGTCGCCGTTGGCGACATCGATGGTGATGGCTTGCAGGATGTATACTTCACCGGCAACCAGGTCGGTGACAAGCTCTATCGCAACCTCGGCGGATTGAAATTCGAGGACATCACCGACAAAGCGATCGGGCCGGAAGCGCATGAAGGCTGGCACACCGGCGTGACGATGGCCGACGTGAACGCGGATGGAATGCTGGACATCTACGTGTGCCGCAGCGGGCCCAGCCACGACACATTGCTCACCGCGAACCTGCTCTTCATGAACAACGGCGACGGCACCTTCGCCGAGCGCGCGCGCGATCTCGGTGTCGCTGATTCTTCGCACAGCACACAAGCCGCTTTCTTCGATGCGGACAAGGATGGCGACCTCGATCTCTACGTGGCGAACCATCCCACCGGGCGCATGCACGGCCTCAGCAATTTCACCGCACTGAAGGCCGTGAAGGAGCATCGAGCGCCAACGGACCGCTTCTACCGCAACGATGCCGGTCATTTCACGGATGCCACCTATTCCGCCGATCTGCAGAACTTCGACTACACGCTCGGCCTCAGCGTGAGCGATCTCGATCAGGACGGCTGGCCGGACATCTACACCGGCAACGACTTCGATGCGCCGGACCTGATGTATATCAATCGCGGAGCGAACGCCTCCACACCGGGGAGGCCGGGTGGGGTCTCTTTCTCCGAGCAGCTGCAGTTCCGCCTGCGGCACATCAGCAACTTCAGCATGGGCTGCGACGTGGCGGATTACAATAACGATGGGCTGCCGGACATCCTGTCGCTGGACATGACCGCGGACGATCACCTGCGCAACAAGACCAACATGGCCAGCATGAGCCCGCAGAAATTCTGGGGGCTGGTGAACGGCGGCTACTTCTTCCAGTACATGGTCAACACATTGCAGTTGAACAACGGCAACGGCACGTGGAGCGAAGTGGGGCAGCTCGCCGGCATCGCGCGCACCGACTGGAGCTGGGCCCCGTTGTTCGCCGATCTCGACAACGACGGCTGGAAGGACGTGCTCATCACCAATGGCTATCTGCACGATGTGCGCAACAATGACTACACGCATTCCACCTACGACAAGCTCAAGAGCGGTTCTGATTTCTTTGGAACCCTCGGCCTCATACCCAGCACACGCATCCGCAACTACCTCTACCGCAACAATGGTGATCTCACGTTCGCAGACAGTTCGCAGGCATGGGGCTTCACCGAACCGATCAACAGCAACGGTGCCGCTTATGCCGATCTTGACAACGATGGTGATCTCGACCTGGTGATCAACAACATGGAAGCACCGGCTTCCATTTACAGGAACAACGCCACGAACTTGTTCGCCGACCGGCATTGGTTGCGCGTGAAGCCGCTGAAGGGCACAAGCGCAGCGCTCGGCACGAAAGTCTATGCGCGCATTGCTGGCACGGTGCAATACCAGGAACTCTATCCCGAACGCGGCTACGAGAGCTGCGTGGAGCCCGTGCTGCATTTCGGATTGGGAAAGGCGACGCTGGTGGATACGCTCGACGTGCAATGGCCCGATGGCAAGCGCACTCTGCTCACCAACGTGAAGGCGGATCAACTCCTCACTTTGGAACAGGAGAATGCGAACAGCTTGGTGCCACCGATCGCACCGCCCGATCCGGTCTTCCGCGAAGTGGCGGCTGATGTGGGATCGAAGTGGACGCAACAGGAGAACCCGTACAATGATTTCGAACTGGAAGTGCTGCTGCCGCACAAGCAGAGCGAACTCGGCCCGATGCTCGGCACCGGTGATGCGAACGGCGATGGACGTGATGACATCTTCGTTGGCGGCCCGCACGGACAAGCGTCGATGCTTTGGCTGCAACGGCCCGATGGAACGTTCACCGCTTCTCCGTCACAACCGTGGACCACGCATGCCGACCAGGAAACGATGGGCAGCGTGTTCTTCGATGCGGACAAGGACGGCGACCAGGACCTGCTCATGCTCGCGGGCGGCAATGAAGAGGATCTACGCAGTCCCATCTACACGCAGCGCCTTTTCCTGAACGACGGCAAAGGCAACTACACCGAAGCGAGCGATCGCCTTCCACCGATAATGACAAGCGCCTTGCGCGCAGCAGCGGCGGATATCGATGGCGATGGCGACATGGACCTCTTCATCGGTGGTCGCACCACGCCCGCGCACTACCCCTTCGCACCACGCAGCTATCTGTTGCTGAATGACGGCACGGGACATTTCGTTGACGCGACCGAACAACTCGCTCCCGCCGCGATGGGTCCCGGCATGGTGACCGATGTGAAGTTCGCCGACCTCGATGGCGACAAGGATCCCGACCTGCTGATCACCGGCGAATGGATGAACGTGATGTGGCTGCGCAACGACGGCGGACACTTCACCGATGCGAGTACCGATGCAGGTCTCGCCGCCACGCATGGTTGGTGGTACAGTGTGGCCGTTGCCGATGTGAACGAGGACGGGCACATGGACATCATCGCTGGGAACCTCGGCTGGAACAGCAAATTCCACGGCACGGCCGATCATCCGATACATGTGTACTGGGCCGACTTCGATGACAATGGGCGTCATGACATCGTGCTGGCGAAAGAGCGCGATGGCAAACAATTGCCCGTGCGCGGCCGCGAATGTTCCTCGCAGCAATGCCCGATGATCCTTGGCAAGTTCCCCACCTACACGGATTATGCGAACGCCGATCTGCGAACGATCTACACCCCGGAGAAATTGAATGGCGCGCTGCACTTGCAAGCAACGATGTTCCGATCCACCGTGTTCATCAGCGATGGCAAAGGGCACTTCACGCCGCAGGTGCTGCCGAACATCGCGCAGGTCGCGCCTATCAATGCCATCATCCCGATGGACGTGGATGGTGACGGCCACATGGATCTGGTGTGCGCGGGCAACAACTGGGGCGCCGAGGTGGAGACCGCTCGCTATGATGCGGGCACTGGCCTGGTGCTCAAGGGCGATGGCAAAGGCGGTTTCGCGGCGATGACGGTGATGCACAGCGGCTTCTTCGCTTGGGGCAATGTGAAGGACATGGCGTTGGTACGCACCGGTGCCGATAAACGACCGTTGATCGTCGTTGGCAACAACAACGGTGCGTTGCAGGCCTTCAAGCCATCCAAGGTGGTCAGCGCGCTTTCGGCAAAGTGAAGCTGAACGTGGTGCCTTTGCGTTCCTCGCTCTTCACGGTGATGGTACCGCCGTGCGCTTCGACGATGTGCTTCACGATGGCCAGGCCCAGCCCACTTCCACCTTCATTGCGCGCGCGGCTCCGGCCCACACGGTAGAAACGCTCGAACAATCGCGGCAGGTGCTCCTCGGCGATGCCGATGCCATTGTCGCCCACCTCCACCAGCACGCGATCACCCACATCGAACGAGCGCACCGCGCACCATCCATCTTCGGTGCCGTAGTTGATGGCGTTGTTGAACAGGTTGGCGAAGACCTGCAGGAGGCGGCCATGATCGGCGCGCACGAAGACATCCTCTGCGAGTTCGTTCCGCAGTTCGATCCGGCCCTCCTTCGCGTTGCGCTCCAGCGTACCGATCATCTCGTTCACCGGTGCGTTCAGGTCCACGCGTTCCATCTCCATCTCCATCACCCCGCTTTCCAATCGCGTGATCAGGTCCAGGTCCTCCACGATGCGGATCAACCGGTCCACGCCATTGCTCGCCCGGCCCAGGAAATCGCGGTTCACCTTGCCATCCTCCAGGCCGCCTTCCAACAGCGTGAGGATGTAGCCTTGGATGCTGAAGATGGGCGTGCGCAGTTCATGGGCGAGGTTGCCGATGAACTCGCGACGATAGCGTTCGCGCTCTTTCAGTCCGATGATCTCCTCGCGCTTTTCCGCCGCCCACGTACTCACTTCTTCCCCCACGGAGCCCAGCGGATCCTGACCAACGCTCAAGACCGGCTCACCACCCTTTTGCGTCTCGTGGATGGTGCGATGGATCAGGTCGACGCGCTCCTGCACGAACCGCTTGATCAAATAGGATGAAACGAAGAAGACCACCAGCCCCACGCCAAGACCGATCGATAGGGCAGGCCATGGGTCCGCGATCCCGCCCGTCTCCAATGCCACGGGAACCCATAGGATCAACGCAACGCACAACGCCGCGATCAACGCGATGAGCGCGGCCAGTCTACGGGGTGATCGCAGGTCCATACCTCGGCGACGAAGGTAGCCGCCGTTCCTCTCGGAAGCCTTGCGGGACAAGGCGCGCAGCCCGCCCCGGCTTAACGTGCCGGAAACATTCCACGGCTAAGTTCGCGCTCCTTTTTCCGGAACGATGCGCTTCGGCGTTCTGCAATTCCTCCTGCTCGCGGGCTCCCTCGGCCTCTTCATATACGGTATGAAGGTGATGAGCGAGGGCCTGCAGAAAGTCGCCGGTGCCCGCATGCGCCGTGTGCTCGAAGCGATGACCAAGGACCGCTTCCGAGGTGTGTTCACGGGCTTCCTCACCACCGTCATCGTCCAGTATTCCTCCGTTACCTCGGTGATGGTGGTGAGCTTCGTGAACGCGGGACTGCTCTCCCTGCGCCAAGCCATTCCCGTGCTCATGGGCGCCAACATCGGCACCACGGTGAAGCTGTTGCTTTTCGCCTGGATCGGCTTCTCCTCGGTGAAGCTCTCGGTGATCGCTGTGCCCATCATGGGGCTCGCACTGCCACTGCTGTTCATGCGCAGTGGCCGCATGAAGGCCATCAGCGAACTGATGATGGGTGCCGCGCTCCTCTTCCTCGGGCTCGATCTGCTGAAGGAGTACATGCCCATTCCCTCCGCGCAGGCGATGACCTTCCTGCAAGGGCTCTCTTCGTACGGCATCGGTTCGGCCGTGCTCTTCACCCTCATCGGCGCAGCGCTGGCCATCGTTACACAGAGCAGCAGTGTGGCGCTCATCCTCACCGTGGTGATGTGCGAGAAGGGCATCATCGGCTACGAGATGGCCGCCGCGCTGGTGATCGGGGAGAACATCGGCACCACGCTCACGGCCAACATCGCGGCGCTCGTGGGCAACGTATGGGCGAAGCGCGCCGCACGCGCGCACTTCGTCATCAAGCTCTTCGGCGCGCTCTGGGTCCTGCTCCTGTTCAAACCTTGCCTCTCCGGCATCGCGATGCTCACCGAACGCATCAACCACGTGTCACCCTTCACCGACACAGCGGCGCTGAAGTGGTCGCTCACCTATCTGCACATCATTTTCAACCTGATCAACACGCTGCTGTTGCTGCGCTTTACCCCGTTCATCGAAAAGGTGGTCACGCGCATGGTGCCCTCGAAGGGCGCACCCGACGAGGAGTACCGCTTGGAGTACATCGACGACCCGATGATGGCACTGACGCCCGAACTCAGTCTCCTCGAAGCGAAGAAGGAGATCCTGAAATTCGGCGGGCTCTGCCACCGCATGATGGGCATGGTGCGCGACCTGCTGATCGAGAAGGACGCTGGCGAACGCAGCGCCCTGTTGGACCGCATCGCGCGTTACGAGGTGATCACCGATCGCGTGGAAGTGGAGGTGAGCCGCTTCCTTACCAAGACGGGGACCGAGGCAGGTGACGAAAAACTCAGCGAGCGCATACGCGGAATGATCAGCATCATCGGCGATCTGGAACGCGTGGGCGACATCCTCTTCCAGATGAGCAAGGGGCTGGAACGCAAAAGCGATGAGCGCCTGTGGTTCACCCCGGAACAACGCCAGAACCTGCTGGAGATGCTGCAACTCGTTGACAAGGCGTTCGAGGTGATGTTGCACAATCTCGAAGCGGACCGCGATGCCGTGAAGCTCGATGAAGCGATGGAGATGGAACAGCACATCAACCAGCAGCGCGATGTGCTGCGCCGCGCGCATCTCAAGAGCGTGGAGAGCGGTGATCACAACATGAAGAGCGGGCTGGTCTACAACGATCTCTTCAATAGCTGCGAGAAGCTCGGCGATCACCTCATCAACGTGAGCGAGGCGTTGGTGGGGATGGTGTGATGGTTGTTGGTTGTTGGTTGTTGGTTGTTCGGCTGGGTGGCATGACCAGTTCGGCATTCACCAACAACCAGCAACCAACAACCAACAACTTATCAGTGCAACATGATCGTATTCGTCGTCACCACATTGCTCTCGTGCAGGGCGCGATCGACGAGCTTCACCGTGGTGCGCACTGTATCGCCCACATCGATCGGTGGAAGGCCCAAGCGAATGCCGGGAAAGGGGCTCAGCGTTACCGCGAGTTCGCCGTCAAGTGCCTTGTTCTGCCCGGTAGGCGTGATCACCGGAACGCGGAAGTACCAGTAGGACTGCGCATCGGTCCACGCCCCGTTCCTGCGGATCTGGAAGTCACAGAAGAGATTCTTGTAGTAGACCGACGAAGTATCGTACGGCGGGAACGTGTCGCCCTGCGCCAGGCCGATATCGCCATCACCATCCGTGAAGTTGATCGCCAGTTTCAAGGTGTCCCCGCTTTGCACGAAACTCTTCAGGGTGATCGCCGGTTCCACCGGAAAGGCCTCCTTCTTCAGGCAAGCGCCGCACAGCGTGGCGACCACCGCCAAGGCAGCCGCTACTTTTGGCGCTGTTGTATGCTTCCGTTCCATTGTCCCCAAATGTAATCCGGTACGTGCCGCTTTCCCTTATCAGTGATCCCGCTTTGCTTGAACGCCCGTTCGCCATCGCCGGTACACAGGACTTCAACGCGTTCGCGCTCGATCTATTCTTTTTGCATGCCGAGAGCAACCCGGTGTACCGTGGATTCCTGAAAGCACTGAACATCGATCCGGCGAACGTGCGCGATGTGGAGGACATCCCGTTCCTGCCCATCGGCTTCTTCCGGAACCAGCGCGTACTCCTTGATGGCGTGGAACCAGCTGTCACCTTCACGAGTAGCGGAACGACACACCTACGCCAAGGCCTCGGCGGGCAAGCTGGATCGATCACTAGCAGTCATCACGTTCCTTGGCCTTCATTGTACGAGCGGTCGTTCCTTACTTCCTTCACTTCGGCATACGGAGCTCCTTCGCGTTGGCGAGTGCTCGCGCTCTTGCCCGCCTACCTCGAGCGCAACGGCAGTTCGCTCGTGTACATGGCCGAGAAGTTGATCGGGGCCAGTGGCGATCCGCTCAGCGGCACCTACCTCTACCAGTACGATCGCCTCGCGGAAGTGCTCGCGCAAAGCGAGGCGGAAGCGAAGCCCACACTCCTGCTCGGCGTCACCTTCGCACTGCTCGACCTGGCTGAAAAACACCCGATGCCGCTGAAGCACACCGTGGTGATGGAGACCGGCGGCATGAAGGGTCGGCGGCCAGAGATCGTGCGCGAGGAACTGCATCGCATCCTGAAAGAGGCTTTCGCGATCACCGCCGTACACAGCGAATACGGCATGACGGAACTGCTCTCACAAGCCTGGTCGCAAGGCGATGGATTCTATCGTTGCCCGCCCTGGATGCGCGTGCTCTTGCGTGAGGTGAACGATCCCTTCGCCCGCGTGGAAAATGGTCGCACTGGCGGCATCGATGTGATCGATCTCTGCAACATCGCGAGCTGTCCCTTCATCAGCACGCAGGACCTTGGCCGCGCACACGACGATGGATCTTTCGAGGTGCTCGGGCGTTTCGATAACAGCGATGTGAGGGGGTGCAATCTGATGGTGGAATGACCGCTGTCGTCATCGCGAGCGGCGCATTTGGCCGCGAAGCGATCTTTGATCCTACCCTGGCCAATCAAAGATCGCTTCGCTCGAAGACTCGTTCGCGATGACGGATGGTTTCAGACCGCCTTCACCAAAAAGTAGTTCTTCTTCTCGCGCTGCAAGAGGATGAACCTGCTGCTGAGCCGGCCGCGTGCGTTCACCCCTGGTAGTCGCGAATGAAACAGGCTCACGCTCTCAATGCTTTGGACGGCGGCGAACAAAGACGGGCTTGTTCTTTGCCTTGTTCACTAAGAGGAACCGCTTGTGGAAAAAATCAGCATCAGTTATCCGGGTTTCAAGAGTTACACTCTGGCCGTTTATTTTCAATGCACCTTCTTGAATTGCACGCTTCGCCTCCGCTTTGGATTTATAGATCGTGCTTCCGGTGGCTCCAGTCACCAGTTCGGTCACCAACATGGGTAGGGGAACGATCTCATTCAGGTCCGCACTTGCCGTGCTTCCGGAAGCGACGTTCCATGTCTCTTCGGACCAATCAGAGAAAGACCCTGTCTGTAAGCCCAAGTATACCCTGTCAGACTCCCGGACAACCAGATCCGCAGCAGCAGATCCATGCACTGTTGCGGTGATCACATAGGCCAGCTTTTTCTGAAGGTTCCGCAAATGTTCGGCTTTGCCGTGCTCAGTGATCAAAGACTCGCATTCTTCTTGCGGCCACGTGGTGAAAATCTTCACGAAGCGGGCGGCATCCGCGTCGCTTTGTCGCAACCAGAATTGGAAGAAATCGAACGCCGTGGTTCTGCTCTTATCCAACCAAATGTTGCCGCCCTCGCTCTTGCCGAACTTGCTGCCATCGGCTTTGGTGAGCAGTGGTGTGGTGAGCGCGAAGGCCTCACCGCCATCCATGCGGCGGATCAGTTCGGTGCCCGTAGTGATGTTGCCCCATTGGTCGCTGCCGCCCATTTGCAGCTTGCAGCCCTTGTTCTTGTAGAGCCAGTAGTAGTCATAGCCCTGCACGAGCTGGTAAGTGAACTCGGTGAAGGAGATGCCGGTCTCCATGCGGTTCTTCACGCTGTCCTTCGCCAACATGTAGCCCACGGGAATGTGCTTGCCCACTTCGCGGATGAAGCGCAGGAAACCCATGTCCTTGAACCAGTCGTAGTTGTTCACGAGTTCGGCCGGGCGCGTCGTCGAATCGAAGTCGATGAAGCGCGCGAGCTGTTTGCCCACGCATTCCTGGTTGTGGCGCAGCAGCTCCTCATCGAGCAGATTGCGTTCGCTGCTCTTCCCGCTGGGATCGCCCACCATGCCGGTGGCGCCGCCCACCAGCGCGATGGGCCGGTGACCGCTTTCTTGGAAGTGCTTGAGCATCATGATCTGCACCATATTGCCCACGTGCAGCGAATCAGCGGTGGGGTCGAAACCGATGTAACCGCTGGCCGGTCCCTTCAGCAGGAATTCCTCCGTGCCGGGCATGCTGTCGTGCAATAACCCGCGCCAGCGCAGCTCCTCCACATGGTTGCGTAGAATATCCATCGGCGGCGAAGATATTCCGGTGGGTGTTGAGCACGCGCAATGTTTGCCCGTTGTTGGTTGATGGTTGTTGGTTCCTGGCGAATTCGGACATGGTGCTACCACCCGGCCGAACAACCAACAACCAGCAACCAACAACCAGCAACCAGCAACCAACAACCAACAACCAACAACCAACAACCAGCAACCAACAACCAACAACCAACAACCAGCAACCAGCAACCAGCAACCAGCAACCAACAACCAGCAACCAACAACCAGCAACCACCAAGGATCCTTTCGTTCCACCACCTTCGCGCCGATGGATCTCGTCACCGGCGGCACAGGCATCGTAGGCGTTCACGTGTTGAACGAACTGCTCGCGCAAGGACGCGCGGTGCGTGCGCTGCATCGGCGCGAAAGCGATCGCGAGCTGGTGCGGCGGGTATTGCGCCACTACCACGCGGACGGTAATGCGCGCTTCGATCGCATCGAATGGGTCGAAGGCGACCTGCTCGATGTGGGCTCGCTCCGCGATGCGATGCACGGCGTTGAACATGTCTTCCATTGCGCCGCGCTCGTCTCGTTCGATCCGCGCGACGCGAAAGCGATGTTCCTGCACAACATCACCGGCACGGCCAACATCGTGAACGCGATGCTCGCGACCGATGCGCGCCGCTTGTGCCATGTGAGCAGCACGGCCACCATCGGCTTCCGCGCGGATGGCGGACCCAACAATGAGGACGTGCCTTTCACGGTGGACAAGAACGCTTCGCCTTATGCCGTGAGCAAGTACGAGGCGGAACTCGAAGTGCAACGCGGCATCGCCGAGGGCTTGCACGCGGTGATGGTGAACCCCTGCGTGGTGATCGGCCCAGGTCCAGCTGGCCGCAGCAGCATGACCATTGTGGAGCGCTTGCGGAAAGGGTCGCGCTTTTTTACGCCGGGCAGCAACGCGGTGGTGGACGCGCGCGACGTGGCCAGCGCGATGGTGTTGCTGATGGACACGGGCGTAAGCGGTGCCAGGTACCTGCTGATCGGTGAGAACCTCAGCTACCAGCAGCTCTTCACATTGATCGCGCAGCGTGCCGGGCATGCGGCCCCCACGATGCGCGCAGCACCGTGGATGCTGGAGATCGCTTGGCGCGCGGAGCAGCTGCGCACGCTCTTCGGTGGGCGACCGATGGTGACCGAACACACGGCGCGCACCGCTTCACGGCCAAGGAACTACGACGGATCACGGGCGCGTGATCTGTTGAAAATGGAATTCCGTTCCGCGGAAGAGGCCGTGGCCAATACGCTCGCGTTCCTGGAGGATCAGTGAGCGGTACTGTCCGCGCGCTGTTGCAGTTCCGTCAGGATCTCGGTGTACACACCCTTGAGTTCCTCCGGATGCTCCGCGTACCACTGGAAGGTCTTGCGGAATGCTTCTTCGGTGATGCCTTCTTCCTTGAACATGTCCGAGTAGTACTGCTTCACGGGCATGTCCTTCCGCTGGTCGATCACCATCTCGTGGTTCAGCCGGGCCTCGATCAATTGCGATCCGAGCAACGCATGCTTGAAGGTGTCGCGCGGCAAGATGTCCTTGGGCACTTCCGCAGGGCGGGAACAGGCCGCGCAGGCGAGCATGAGGAGGAGGGCGTGCGGTTTCATCGGTTGAACGAAAGTCGCATTCCACGCGCATCCCGATCCACTATGCCATCGTTGTACACGAGCGCTCCGTTCACCCATGTCTTCCACACGCGCGATCGGAAGCGCTGCCCTTCCATCGGCGACCACCCGCATTTGTACAGCAGGTTGTCCCTGGTCACTGTCCATGGGCGGTCCGGATCCACGAGCACGAGATCCGCGTAGTATCCTTCGCGTATGAAGCCACGCCGATCGATATCGAACAGCCGCGCGGGAGCGTGGCACATCTTCTCCACCACTTGTTCGATCGTGAAAACTTCCTCGTGCATGAGCTCCAGCATCGCAACGAGCGCGTGCTGCACCATCGGAGCGCCGCTCGGGCATTTCGTGTAGGGCAGCGCTTTCTCTTCGAGCGTATGCGGTGCATGGTCCGTAGCGATCACATCGATGCGGCCATCGATCACCGCTCGGCGGATGGCATCGCGATCGGTGGCGGTCTTCACCGCCGGGTTCCACTTGATGCGTGTGCCTTTCGTCGCATAGTCGGCATCGGTGAACCAGAGATGGTGTAAACATGCTTCGGCGGTGATCCGCTTGTTCTCGAGCGGCCCTTTCTCGAAGAGATCGAGCTCTCGTGCGGTGCTGATGTGCAGGATATGCAATCGCGTGCCGTGCTCCTTCGCACGCGCCACCGCGCTGCTGCTGCTGAGGTAGCACGCTTCGGCACTGCGGATCAACGGATGCTCTTCCAGCGGGATGTCATCGCCGTAACGTGCGATCGCGTTCGCGAGGTTGGCCTTGATCGTCGGCTCATGTTCCGCATGTACGGCGAGGATCATGTGCGCCTTGCGGAAGAGCGCATCAAGCGTGTGCTCATCGTTCACCAGCATGTCGCCGGTGCTGCTGCCGAGGAAGGCTTTCAACCCGCACACGTTGCGCGGGTCGGTGCGCAACACCTCATCGAGGTTGTTGTTGCCCACGCCCATGAAGAACGAGTAGTTGGCCACGCTGTGCGCCGCGCCCAATGCGTATTTCTCCGCGAGCAAGGGTTGCGTGAGCGCGTTCGGCACCGTGTTCGGCATCTCCATGAAACTGGTGATGCCACCGGCCACGGCCGCAGCGGATCCATGTGCGATGTCGTCCTTGTGCGTGAGGCCAGGTTCGCGGAAATGCACCTGATCATCGATCGCACCGGGCAACAGCCACTTGCCGTCAGCGACGACGTCCTTCGCACCGCGTGCCGCACCGATGCCGCGCTCTTCCACGCGTTCGATCACACCGCTGCTTACATGCACATCCGCATGGAACACTCGGCCCTCGTTCACCAGTTGCGCGCCGCGGATCAGCCAGTTGTTCATGGCTCACTGCGCGCTTGCCTGATCGTGAACTTCATCTTCAACACGCCGAGGATCGCCTCGCGGAAGATGTTCGCGCTCATCTTGCTCGTGCCCTTCAAACGGTCCTTGAAGGTGATGGGCACTTCAGCGATGCGGAAACCCGCCAGCCGTGTACGGTATTTCATTTCGATCTGGAAGGCGTAACCGATGAAGCGGATCTCATCGAGCGCCACGGTACGCAGTACGCGTTCGCGATAGCACACGAACCCTGCGGTGGTGTCGCGCACGCCGAGCCAAAGGATCGCGCGCACGTAAAGCGAAGCCCCGTAGCTGAGCATGATGCGGTCCCAGCTCCAATCCTTCACATGGCCGCCCTTCACATAACGCGAGCCCACGCTCATGTCCGCACCATCCTTCGCGCACGCATCATGCAGTCGTACGAGGTCGTCCGGATCATGGCTGAAGTCAGCGTCCATTTCGAAGATGAACGCGTAGCCGCGCTTCAAGGCCCATTTGAAACCCGCGATGTACGCGGTGCCCAAGCCGAGCTTGCCTGCGCGTTGGACCAAGTGCAAGCGATCGCCGTAGGTGCGTTGCAGTTCCTTAACGATGCCCGCCGTGCCGTCCGGCGATCCATCATCCACTACGAGCACATGGAAGACAGGTTCCAACCGGAACACATGCGCGAGGATCTCCCGGATATTCTCCTGTTCGTTGAACGTGGGGATGATGACGAGGCGTTCTGGCACGCGGCGCGAATGAGCCGCCGAAGATATCCCGCGAGGCCGCGCGTACTCTTCGGGAATGTCGCCGCTGTGTGATGGATCGTGAAGTCAGCGCACGAGCGTCACATGCCCGATCCGTTCGATGCGATCGGTGCCGAACCGGTCCTTGCCCGATAATTTCCACACGTACACGCCGATGGGCACCGGTGATCCATTCCCGAAAAGGCCGTTCCATCCGTCGCCCATCACCGACGAAGAGAACAGCGGCTGTCCCCAGCGATCGAAGATGTTGAACCGGTAGGTGGACGGATCGATGCCGGAAACGATCGGGGTGAAGATCTCATTGATCCCATCGCCGTCGGGCGAGAAGGCATTCGGAACGAACAGGCCAGCGCCTTGCGGAACGAGGATGTCCCTGCATACGGTATCGGAGCAATTCGCTGCCGCGAACGCGGTGAGGCATACCGTGTACTGTCCTTCCAGCTCACCAGGAAAGAGAAAGCTGGGATGCACCTCTTCGCTCGTACCCAGATCGGCGAAGCGCCAGAGGTAGCCGTTCGCACCGCTGCTGTTGTTCTGGAAGAACGCGAGCGACGCACCGGTAT
This sequence comes from Flavobacteriales bacterium, assembly GCA_031371785.1. GTDB lineage: Bacteria > Bacteroidota > Bacteroidia > Flavobacteriales_F > PHOS-HE28 > PHOS-HE28. The sequence continues at coordinate 59,446 of JANMKC010000122.1, forward strand.
TCAGCTCCGGCGGCAGCACGGTGAAGTCCGCGACGGGGCGATCGAACACGTGTACCCCGCCTGCGAGCGATACGGTCGTGCTGCATTGCGCACCAGCACTGATGGTGAGCGTGATCGTGTAGTTGCCGCTGGTCGTGTACTCCACGGGGTCCGGTGCGCACTGTGTGGATGTGTGGCCATTGCCGAAATCCCAAGTGCATGATCCATTGCCGCTGTATCCGCTGTTGAAGACCACATCGACAGGAGCGCAGCCATCATTGACCGATGCGGTGATCACCGGTTGAGGAAGCGGGTTGATGGTAACGATCACTTGCGCCAAGTCCTGCTGGCACGGAGGAAGAGCATTCACCGTGTAGGTGTATGTACCGGATGCATCGGTTGAGGGATGAACCGTTCCGCTGAACGCGCTGCCGTCAGGTGCGGTCCATGAACCGGTGAGGTCGGCGCTCTCGCCGAGCAGCGGGTACAACGGGAAGGCGGCGGCATCGCTGCACACGGTGATCGCGGCATCATCGCCCGCGCTCGCTGCTGGAGAAACGATCACCGTTACCGTTGAAGCATCCGTTGCGCATGGCGCGATGCCTGCGACGGTGTATGTGTACGTGCCGGTGAACGACAGTCCGGGATGGAACGTGCCATTGAACGAGGAACCATCGGGACCTGTCCAGCTTCCCCCCGCATCAGGCGCACCGCCCAGCAGGTCGATCAAGGCCAGTGCTGCGTCGCTGCTGCACAATGCGACGTTCCCATTGTTGCCTGCGTTCGGTGCTGGGTTCACTTCCACATTGATGGACGCGCTCGCGGCCGGGCATGGCGCAACGCCTGCGACCGTGTAAGTGTAAACGCCCTGTACATCCGCTGCGGGATCGAAGGTGCCGCTGGTCGCCGCGTTGTTCGGATCCGTCCATGTGCCTCCCGGATCCGGTGAGCCGTTCAAACTGCTGAACAGCTGCACCACGCCGCTCGTGCTGCACAAGGTGACGTTGCCGACGCTCCCAGCGCTCGCCGACGCACTGATCGAAACCGTGACCACCGCGTGCGCATCGGCGCAGGAAGAATTGCTCGCCACCGTGTAGGTGTACGCTCCGTTCTGGGCGCTCGCGGGATCCAGCGTGCCGTTGAACGCCGCACCACCGGGCGCTGTCCATGTTCCGTTCGCATCAGGTGTGCCGAGGAGCGAACCCACGAGAGCGAACGCTGCCTGCTGGTCGCACAGTGCAATGCTGTTGTCCTGGCCCGCGTTCGGTCCCACGGATACGCTCACCGTTACTGTTGACGATGATGGCGCACACACACCATTGGCCACGGAGTATGTGTAGACGCCTTGCACCGAAGAAGCCGGATCAAAGGTGCCGCTGAACGGAACATTGCCCGGACCCGTCCAAGTGCCGCCGATGTCCGGTGTTCCACTGAGTTGATCGAACAGCATGAACGGTACATCACCCGTGCAGCGCGACATTGAAGTGCTGATCCCCGCATCCGCTGGTGCGTCGATGCTTACCGTGACCTGCGCGCTGGACGATGTGCATGGTGGAGTGCCCGTGATCGTGTAGGTGTATACTCCAGCGGGATCAGCAGCCGGATCGAGCAGGTTGCCGTGTGCCGCGCCACCGGGTGCGCTCCACGTTCCGCCCGCTTGCGCGCCGGTGAGCTGCGCGAAGAGATCCGCTGATGCACCATTGTTGCACAAGGTGATCGTGCCGTTCGTGCCTGCGTTCGGTGAGCTGGTTTCGTTCACCGTTACCGTGGATTGATCCGCAAGGCAGGGCGCTGTTCCAGAGAGC
>JANMKC010000354.1:0-1938 GCA_031371785.1 Flavobacteriales bacterium
CGGATCGCTGCAGGTAGTAGATGCATGTGTCGACGGGCAGCGTGTGTTCACGGCCGATCCAGCCGTAGCCCGCACCTTCGGCGATCGTGTCGCCATGGGCATGGGCGAACGCGGCATAGCGCAGCATGGCCTGTCGCTTTGCCTCCGGACGATGGTCGTTACTGATCATGGAGATTATCAAGGCCGTCTTCATGACCCAATAGGACCCCGCCGCTTCTCCCGCTCGGAATAAGCTGTCGCCAATGAAGGCTTGCCGCGATGGCGAGGCCAGTGGGAACAGCGTGGAGTCTCTGGACCTGTTCTCCAAGATCCTTCTGTAGAGCTTCTGGACGGCAACCGTGTCCAGAACCGATGTGGTCGTGCGGCCCTGGGTCTGTGCGTGCGCCGGTGCGCTGGCCAGGATCAATACCAGTGCGGCGATCGCTGGCCATGAAGGACGCGCTATGACCCTAGATAGTTCCATGGCGTGTATCCGATCCGACCTGAACGAAGTACATCTCCAATTCCCCCTTGCCCTTCGCCTGCACTTTTCCGCGTGGGGTGAAGGTGAATTCAGTTGTTGGCCCTTTGTTGTTGGTTGTTGGGCCGGCGGACGACGAACAACCATCAACCAACAACCGATACGTCGCCTCGCTGACGTTCACCTGACCCACTTCGCCGCCGCTTTCCATGCGGCTGGCCGTATTCACCGTATCGCCCCAAATGTCATAGGCGAATTTCTTCACGCCCACAATGCCAGCTACGACGGGACCGGTGTGGATGCCCAAGCGCATTTCGAAGGCGGGCTTGCCCAGCGCATCGCGTTCCTTCTTCCGGGCGATCATGAACGCTTGCATCTCCAGTGCCGCTTGAACAACACCCTCTGGCGTTGATGACGAAGGAACAGGCAACCCACCCGCGCACATGTACGCATCACCGATGGTCTTGATCTTCTCGATCCCCCGTGCGGTGATGATGCCATCGAAGGCCTTGAAGCACACATTGAGCTCCTCCACCAGTTCCTGTGGTGTGAGCTTCTCGCTCGCTTGGGTGAAGCCTTTGAAATCCGTGAACAGGATGGTGACCTGGTCGAAGTGCTTGGCATCCGCGTGGCCTTTCGTCTTCAATTCCTCGGCGACTTCTTCAGGAAGGATGTTGAGGAGGAGCTCATCGCTTCGGCGAAGGGCCTTCTGCGTGCGTCTTCGTTGTCGGTAGCTGATGCTGCCGAAGACCACCGCGACCAGTCCGGCACCGAGCAACAGGTTGCGACGTGTGCGCTCTTTCTGCAAGAGGTGCGCAGCGGCTTCCTGTTCCAAACGGCGCACAGCCCGTTCCGCTTCCTCCTTGTAGTTGTTCTCGATGCGCTGCAGGTTGGTGGCCGCCGAGGTCAGGTTCATGCTGTCGCGGATCACGATGTATTCGGCGCGATGATCATAAGCACTGCGATAGTCGCCAAGTGCCAATTCGATGGAGTCCATTACTTCGTGATAACACTGTTGGGAGAATTTGGAGGTCGCGAAGTCTTGTGCTTGCGTCATGCCCTCGGCGACTGAACGGGCCTGCTCCGGATGTCCATTGTGCAGCTCATGCCAGGCCAGTTCCATCACGCCGAGCGGGCAATCGTTCATCTGATACCCCAGCCGCGTGATGGTGGTTGAAAGGCTGTCCAGCAATGGTTTCGCGTTATCGTCACGGCCGCGCTGCCTTTCGATGCCGGCCAATATCGCGTAACCCGAAGGGGTGCTCGGATCGGACCGTAGACCGGTGATCAGGTGCTTCGCCTCGTTCAGGTGTGGATCGATGGAATCAAGCACGCCCAATTGCTGGAATTCCGCGGCCATGTATACCTGTCCCCAGCACGCCAGCGCTGTATCACGCGTGCGCAAGCCATGGCTGACCATGCGGGACGAGTAGTGGAGGGACCGGTCCCATTGCTTCACGTTATCGTAGGCCTCCGCC
>JANMKC010000163.1:0-1733 GCA_031371785.1 Flavobacteriales bacterium
GGTGGTCGAGTAGCGCAAACCTTCACCAGTTCAATAAGCGGAGGGCGCGTACCACTGTTACTTTGCCTCGGTCGCCAAGGCGCATTCGCGTAGGCGACTCTCCCCGATGCTCGGCGTACGCTTCGCGAAACACATTCCGCCCAAGGACGACCGCACCAACTTCGAGAAGTTGTTGCCGCTCTTCCTGGAACTGCTCACCCACACCAGCGGCGATGTGGAAGAGGCGCTCAAGTGGATGGACGAGTTGAACAAGGAGCATGGGTTCTATACCAAGGACTACACCCGCAAGAACTTCGAGGACGACCTGCGGAAGCACGGCATCATCGGCGATCCACCGCGCAAAGGCGGCAAGACATCACTTACCGGCAAGGCCGAACAGTTGCTTCGCCAGCGCGCGCTCGAGCAGGTCTTCGGCAAGTTGAAGAAGAGCGATCAGGGCAACCACGGCCTGCGCAGGGCAGGGGAGGGCGATGAGCAAACGAGCGAGCGCCGTGCCTTCCGCTATGGCGACCGCATCGAGCAGATCGCCATGAGCGACAGCATCCGCAACGCGCAGCAGCACGGGCTGGACGACCTGCGCCTGAGCGAGGACGACCTGGAGGTGATCGAGACCGAACACCAGAGCGCCTGCGCCACGGTGCTCATGCTCGACATCAGCCACAGCATGATCCTCTATGGCGAGGACCGCATCACACCGGCGAAGAAAGTGGCGATGGCGCTGGCTGAGCTGATCGCACGGCGCTACCCGAAAGACACGCTGGACTTCGTGGTCTTCGGCAACGATGCCTGGCAAGTGAGCCTGAAGGATCTGCCCTACTTGCAGGTGGGGCCCTTCCATACGAACACCGTGGCCGGCCTTGAGTTGGCGATGGACCTGCTGCGCCGCCGCAAGCTCCGCAACCGCCGCATCGTGATGATCACCGACGGCAAGCCTTCGTGTATCAAGCGCGATGGCGAGTACTACATGAACAGCGTGGGCCTCGATGACTACATCGTGGCCCGCACGCTGGATGCCGCCGTGCGCGCACGCAAGGCGAAGATCCCCATCACCACCTTCATGATCGCCCGCGATCCCTACTTGCAGCGCTTCATCGAGCGCTTCACCGAAGCCAACCAGGGCCGCGCCTTCTACACCGGCCTGCAAGGCTTGGCGGACATGGTGTTCCGCGATCATGCGAGCGGGAGGCGTGGATGACGAGTCCGTAACTTCGTGCGGCATGAATACATCTACATTTTGCACAGCGATCGCGATTTCGAATGTGCTGTCAATGGACGGACAGCCGGTGCTGACGTATGACAATGTCGCTCCGATAACAGGCTCAGCCTATCACGTCTATGCCGGGAGCTATCTCGATCCGGGTCCTTCCGGGCCAGATCAAACTTGGGACTTTACAGGGTTCGATGTGGACTCCGTTATCGTTGACAGTATTGCAGCGCATGGACCGGAACTGAATTGTGCGTTGCTCGCAGGTATGAATTTGAAGGACCACTATGATGGCATGTTGGGGCTTACGCTGAACTCATTGACATGTGCCAAACTTGGTTCGCCGTTAATAGGCCAGGCGTGGTTCGCGGGAATTCGAAAACTTCTCACTTTTCCGATGACCTATGGCGACTCGCTACAGGACAATTGGTTCGTAAGCTACTTGAACATGAACAGCACTTATTGTGGTGGGTCTCCTGTATCGACGTTCGTGGTGGCCGATGCCTATGGCCAAATGCTCACGCCATTT
>JANMKC010000240.1:0-30437 GCA_031371785.1 Flavobacteriales bacterium
TGCCTGGTGATGGGTGCTGCCATGCTGATGGTGCGCGGCGACTTCATCAAGAGCATGGCCGTACCGATCTACATCGTTGTGATGGTATTGCTGGTGCTCGTACCTATCGTGGGCAAGGAAGTAGGCGGGAACAAGGCGTGGCTTGGCGTGGGCAGCTTCGGTGTGCAGCCGAGCGAGTTCGGGAAATTCGCGACAGCGCTGTTGTTGACGCACTACCTCAGCGGACTGAAATCATTGGTGGAACTGCGCTCCCGCGTGATCGCTTCCATCATCATCCTGATCCCGGCCGGCTTGATCCTGCTGGAGAAGGACGTGGGCACCATGCTCACCTTCGGCGCGTTCATCCTTGTGCTCTATCGTGAAGGCTTGTCGGGCAACATCCTGCTGCTGGCCATTGCTTCGGCGATCCTCGCTGTACTCTCGTTGATCGTGAAGGACAGTGTCCACCACATTCCTTTTTGGAACAAGGACATCAATGGGCAGTACTTCCTGATCCTGTTGCTGGCCATCGCCAGCGCCATCGCGTTCTACCTCATTTCGCGTTTCGTGCTGAAGCGCTACCGAAAGCGCCTCTACGGGCTCATCCTCTTCACCCTCATCGGCTCCTCCATCTTCATCAGCACCTTCGGTTATGTGTTCAAGCACATGCCCGAGCGGCACCAGACACGCATCGGCGTGATGCTGGGCCTGGTGTACGACCCGCAGGGCATGGGCTACAATGTGGAACAGAGCAAGACCGCGATCGGCAGCGGGGGTTTTCTGGGCAAGGGCTACTTGGATGGCACCTTCACGAAGTACAAGTATGTGCCCGAGCAAAGCACCGATTTCATTTTCTGTACCGTGGGCGAGGAGTGGGGCTTCCTCGGCACCACATTGCTCGTGGTGATCTTCGGCACGTTGATCCTGCGTTGCATCTACGTGGGCGAACGCCAACGATCGCGGTTCACGCGGATCTACGCGTACTGCGTGGCGAGCATTTTCTTCCTGCACCTGATGATCAACGTGGGCATGGCCATCGGCCTGGCGCCGGTGATCGGTATTCCACTGCCCTTCTTCAGCTATGGCGGATCATCGCTCATCGGCTTCACACTGCTGCTCGGCACATTGGTGCGGCTGGATGCGGAGCGGCTGAGCCAGTTGAGGTAGTCTCCCACATACCTTTGGCACATGGTCATTGTTGTGAAGCGTGGCACCTCGCGCAAGCGTATCAAGGAATTGATGCGGAAGCTCATGTCCTCCCGCGCCCGACCAGCCCGACCGGACATCTTCAAACACTGCGGGGTGTTGAAATTGAAGGAGGATCCGCTCGTACTTCAGAAGCGTTGGCGTGATGAGTGGGAATGAGGTCCTGATCGACACCAACATCGCGTTGTATGTCCTGAACGGTGACCGGGAAGCGGCCATGCTGGTCGCTGATTCCGATGTGCTGATACCGTACATCGTTCGAATGGAACTCCTCAGCCAGCCTGGATCGAGCAGGAACGACATCAAAGCGATCGAGCATTTTCTTGGGGACTATCCGTTGATCGATCTGGACAAGAGCATCCTGGAAGAAGCGATCGTGCTGCGGCGATCCTCCGGATTGAAACTACCGGACGCCATCATCGCTGCAACAGCGAAGCTTCGCGGCATTCCCTTGGTGACATCGGACCGGGATTTCGAGCGGCTCTCGGATGTGATCACACTGCTCCTTTACGCCCCACGACCATAGCCCGCAGTGCGCCCGGACAGATCACGATCCAGTGATCCGGACAATTCCAGTGCGTCTCATCGGATCCGTGTGTTCAGCCAGAAAAAAGCGGGGCGCTCGCGCGCCCCGCTCCATTCAATGAGTTTTCTCCTCAGAAATATTTGCTCCGCTCGTCCTTCACTTTGGCGGCTTCCTTCAGCGCATTGAAGACCTGGTACTCCGCGCGTGATCGCACTTTGTCGACAAGTGGTTTGGGGTCCTCGCCCTTGTCGGGCATCTCACCCGCCGGGGTCAATTTGGTCATGCTCGCCATGTATACGGCCATGTCGCCCTTCAGTGGCTGGCTGGCCTGTCCGTCCTGCAAGGTGAAGATCTGGCCGATGATCACTGGGTCGCTGTAGCCACCGGGGATGCTCTGGCCATTGAAGGCCATGTCGCTGGCGTTCTGCACGGTGCCACCCAGTTCGGTAGCCAAGGCGTTGAGGTCCGTCTTGCCGGTCATCTTCGCGATGAGCCCTTCCGCCTTCTTCTCCTTCATCACCTCCTTGGTCATCGAGGTTTTCACGTCGGCGAGTTTCGGCTCGCCCTCTTCGCGAATGCCCGTGAGCAGGCACACCACATAGCTCTCTTCGCTGGTGATGGGCTCGCTGGGCTTGTCCTCCAGCTTGGCATGGTTCACCCAGCTCACCACGCTGTTCGCGTCCTGCAGGCCGGGCACATAGCGCTGGTCCGATTTCAGCTCTTCCACAGGCGTATAGGCGAGCGAGCCTTCCACCGCGCTCTTATGGAAGCTGGCGCTGTCGGGATTGTTGAGGGCGAAAGCACTGGCGGTCTTCCAGGCCTCCTTCATGGCTTTGTCCGGCCGCACCTTGCGATCCACGGTGAGCACGCGGCGCTCCTTGCGGTTGCGTTGGCCCAGTACTTCCACGATGTGGAAACCATAGCTGGTCTTGGCGATCGTCGTGGCACCGACCTTCTCTTCGAAGCTGGCCTTGGTGAACTCCGGCACCATGCGCTTCTTGTCGAACCACTCGTACACGCCTCCCGTGGTCTTGCTTCCGGGATCCTCGGTGTACTTGGTCACCATCGCCTCGAACTTGCTCTTGTCGCGTTTCACCACGGCGAGCACGCTGTCCGCGCGTGCCTTGATCTTCTTCACCTCATCGTCGCTCTTTCCTTGCGTGCTGAAGAGGATGTGGCGCACGCGGGCTTCGGGAATGTCCGCGAGCTCCTTCACTTTCACCAGTTTCCAGAAGTCGCCCTCCTTGTAGGGGCCCACCACCATGCCTGTATCCGCATGTACGATCAGTGAGTCGTTCAGCTTGTCAGTGGATCCCTCGGTATAAGGTGTTGCCGCACCGTTCTTGCTCGCGGCGTGGGCGATGACGAAGGTGCTGTCCGCCTTGCCATGCGCGGCTTCGAATTCGGGTTTCAAGGTGGCCAGCTCATCGCGCGTGGCGGTGATGTCCTCCGGCGTGGGGGTTGCGGCGAACCGCACGTAGACGAAACTTCGCGCCGCTTTCTGCTCCCACTTCTTCTCGCCTTTGTGCGCATCGAAGTAGCGCTTCACGTCCTCGTCAGCCATCACGTACAAGCTGTCGGGTTCGCTCTCATAGCGTTTGGCTACGAAGTTGAAGGTGGCCTTGGTGTTCTTGGCGGCGTATTCGTCCTTCACCTGTGCGCTGTTCACGAAGCAGGCCGCCTTCACCAGCGCATTGAACTTGCCATAGATGCGGTTGGGGATGAAGGTCCTTTTCTGGTAGTCGTACAGCATCGGGGCCTTCTCCTGGATGTTGGCGAAATAGCGCTTGAGCAGGGCCTTGTCCGGCTGGCCGGTGGCCTTGTCCTTGAAGTTCTCGTTGTTCTTGAACTCCGCAACGATGTTGTCGCCCCAGCGGATGTCATCGAACTCCTCCTTGCTGAGGCCGGAGCCGAAGCCGGCGTCTTCCGCCTGCACTTTCAAGGTGCGCTCGCGGAGCATGTCGTTCCACACGCTGTTGCGGATCTGCTCTTGCAGGTTGTTGTCCACGGTGGTGCCGTTGTCGCGATACAGGGTAGCCTGTTCCTCCGTGCGCGAGGTGAACTCCTGCGTGGTGATCTCCTGGCCGTTGATCTCGGCGATGGTCTCTTCACCACGGCCGCCGCCGCCTTTGCCATTGCTCAACAACGCGTCCAATACGAAGAGCAGCAATGCGCCACCCACCAGGATCACCAACAGGTTGCCGCGCTCGCGGATCTTACCGATAACAGCCATCGAAAGGGGATTTTTGAAAGGGTCGCAAATATAGGAGGATGGGGGAACGGGGCGCGGTTACGGAATGTACCCTCATGCCGGTGTACCAGTGAAGCAGTTTACCCGTGGAACCGTGGGGCCAGCGCGCGACTATGATGTTGGCGCATTGCCTTGCCTCGCAGGACCAGCACGGCTGAAGGTCCGCGTAGTGACCGGTGTACCAGTGAAGCAGTTTACCCGTGGAACAGTGGGGCCAGCGCGCGACTACGATGTTGGCGCATTGCCTTGCCTCGCAGGACCAGCACGGCTGAAGGCCCGCGCAGTGACCGGTGGTCGCGATGAGCCAGGTACACCGGTACACCGCTTCACTGGTAAACCCCTACTGCCCAAAGCCCTTCTCCACGTCCATCACCTCCAGGTTCACCAGGTCGATCCGGCCATGGTTCACTTGGGCCACGGTCACTTTGAAAGGCCCTTCTTCTATCACCGTTCCTTGCGCCGGAACATCACCGGTGTGGTGCAGGATCCAGCCCGCGAGGGTCTCGTAGGCATCGTTGTCGGGGAAGTTCAGGCCAAAGCGCTCGGCGAGGTAGGCCACTTCGAGCCGGGCACTGAGCACGAACTCGTTCTCCCCGATGCGCTCCTCCACGAGCTGGCCCTCATCATGCTCATCGTCGATATCCCCGACGATGGTCTCCACCACATCCTCGATGGTGAGCATGCCGGCGGTGCCACCGAACTCGTCCACCACCACGGCCACATGCGTGCGTTGCTTGGTGAAGCGCGTGAGGGCCTCATCTGCGGTCATGGTACCGGGAATGAAATTCACCGGGCGCATCACCGCGCGTATGCTGCGGGGCCGGCGGAACATCTCGTTGCTATGTACATAGCCGATGATGTTGTCGATGCTGTCCTTGTGGACGAGCAATTTGCTGAGGCCCGTTTCAATGAAGCGTTTGTGCAGCACGGGCACGGGCTCGTCCACATCGATGGCTTCCACCTCGGCACGCGGCACCATCACGTCGCGCACTTTGGTGTTGCTCAGTTCGAGCGTGTTGCGGAAGTACTCCACCTCGGCATCGAGGTTCTGCTCGGCCGGTGCGTTGTCGCTCACTTCGCGTAGGAAGTCGTCCAGATCGATGCGACCGAAGGCCACCTGCCCCGGCTTGGTGCGCGTGCCGAAGAGCCGCAGCACGCCTTCGCTCAAGCTGGTAAGCACGATGGTGGGCGGCCACAGCACGATGTAGAGGATGCGCAGCGGCAGCGCGAAGGCGCTCATGATGAAGTTCGGGTCCAGCCGGAAGAGCGCCTTGGGAATGAACTCGCTCACCACCAGGATCAGCAGGGTGCTGAGGATCGTTTGGGCAATGAGCACGAAACCCTGGTGCGGATAGATCGCGTGCAGCTTCGGCTCCATCACGCGAGCCATCACGATGCCGTAGGTGACCAACGCGATGTTGTTGCCCACAAGCAAAGAGCTGATCACGCGGCCGGGCCGCTTCAACAGGCCTGCTATCAAGCGCGCCCAGATGGCGCCCTCCTTCCGCTTCAGCTCCACGTAGAGCTTGTTGCAGCTCACCAGGGCGATCTCCAAGCCGGAGCACAGGGCCGATATGGCCATGCTGAGGATGATGAGGAGAAGATCGGTGGTGGACAAGGGAGAGCGATCAGGTGGTCGGGAGGGCGAAGATGCGATGCGGAGCGCAAGTGCCCTTGAACGTGCGGGGACGCACAAAAAGCAACCACCCCGGCGGCCACCGGGGTGGTTGTATGGTAGCGTGCTATGTGGTTGCGAACGTGGGCTCCCTATGGGAGCTTCCTTTACGCGGCTTTCGCCTGGATCGTCCCGCTCATCGGACCTTCTCCCACAACACCCACAGCGCTCACACGGAACGAGTAGGTCTGGTCTGTGGACAGGCCGGTTTTGGTGAACCGACCCCGGCTCACTATCCCGACCTGTTTCCGGATCGGACACCGGCCAGCACCTGGGCAGACCATACTATAGGGTATGATGAGAGCGCGTGCGGGTGCTATGTCCGGGTGAGGGTGGATTCTTGACCTGCACTCCGATGGATACAAGGCTTGGGAAGCCGAGGCGCTGGACACGATCCTCTATCCCTTGTCGCCACAACCGCATTTGCTGCCATGCGGTTTCTTTTCATCGCAGCCGCATTTCTTGTCATTGAGATCGATGGCGATGTTCACACTGGTAACGCGCACGCATCGCGCATCGGCACCATGGAGGCCGAGGCAGTCGAGCAGTTTGCCAGCGAGCGGCGCACAATCCGTCGAGCTTGAGGGATCCACCTTGCCGCTCGGAGTGAGCGGTACGGGATCGCGATCGGGTTGCTGCACCACCACGCCCGGCTCTTTGCCAGAGCCCCACGAAATGGGGATCCGGTAGCTGCCGTCGCCATTGTCCTTCACGCCTCCATCAAGAACAACACCCGGCAACGGAGTGACTTGGAAGCGATCACCGCGACCGGGTCCGAGCGGATTGCCGTACGTGTCCGCAGGCACGATCACCAAGGTGCCGCTGTTCCCTCCGGCTCCACCGGTCACGTCGACCACTGTTGTATGCGTGTGTCCAGGATCGATGCCGGGTTCCACATGAAGCGACCATAGCGCTTCACGCGTGGCCGTGCATCCATCGCCGTAGGTGGCCACTGCGCGGAACTGGTAGGTGCCTTCCACGCGGGTAAGGTCCTTCAGCGGGTTGTTGAAGATGCCATCGGGTTCCATCGCACCATCATTGTGCGCGGCATCATCGAAAAGGGGAACGGTGCTGGTGCTGGGATGGACCGGCAACACACCGCCGTTGTGCCCCGCGATCGCTTGAAGGGTCGCACGGAACCCGCTTACGGGATCGGCGCCGTTGGTGGGGTTCCGCAGCCCGGCTTGTTGGGCCAGGTGGCCGAGTGCCACCGTGGGGCTCTCGATGCTCAACCGTATCTGTGCATTGGGCGGCACGGTCCCGTTCGCATAGTGCAAGGCCACCAACGGATCCACCACATCGCCGGTGTACAGGCGCTTTCGTGGAGTGAGCGGTACGAGCTTCGGCCCGCCAGCGCACACCACCAGGAAGAAATAGTGTACATCCGTTGGCGGCGGGGGGAACTCGCCTCCGGTCGGTACGCGATCCACCGTGAAGGACCATTCGCCATCGCGCTCTGTCAAGTGCGGCAATGGGATGCGCCAGAAGGCCCAGGTGCGGCCGCGCACAGGTTGCAACTTGCGCGTGCTGATCGGCTTGCCGCTCGGTGTGAGGATGTGCGCGTCCAACGGTGTGGCCGGATCGTCCCACCCGAGTATGACCGTGATGCGCTCTTCACCGCACACGCGGAACTTGTGCGGTGGCGAAACGCTCTGTGCTGCCCGCAGCAAGTGGTCCGGATCCATCAGCGCACCGCTCTCGAAGATGTTCCCGAAGGAAAGGCCGAAGAACTTCTTCAATGACCTGCCATCCACCGCGCGCGTGAAATGGCCCCGATGACTTCGTGCCACTTGGTTCAGCAGCGGTCCATCAATGTCGGCATCGGAACCGAAACCGATCACGTTCACCTTGGTGGTGCCCAGGAAAGGCTCCACATCGGAGATCATCGGTGCGGTGTTCTGCAAGCCGTCGGTGAGCAGAAGCACCGCGCGATCAGCACCGCTCCCGATCAGCAACTGCGCCGCAGCGATGCCAGCGCCAATACTCGTGGAACCGCTTGGTACAATAGCGCCCACCACGCCGGTGGTGAACGGAGCGGGCCCTACGAGCGCCGGCTTCGCCGCGGCCGCAAGTGCCAAAGGCGATACCAGGCCCACGCCGGAACTGAACGTGACCAATCCGAGCTTGTCCCCACTGCCCTCGCGCACGAGGCTCACGAAAAGCGATGCGGCGTCCTGTGCCTCTTGCAACTTGGTGTGGCCCAGTGGTGGCGCTGCGCTGGCCATGCTGCCGGACTTGTCGAACACGATCACCACATCCACCGGACCCGGTGCTGGGGGTGGGTTGTTGAGCGCCGCTTTCACAGCGGCTACGGGCGCATAGATGCAACCGCAACCGCCACTCACCGCAGTGGCTCCAACCAAGCGACCGCTGCTATCGAAGAGGCCCGAACCCGAACTGCCACCACAATAGTCGAAGTGGGATATCCCTCCATCGTAAACCTCGGCTTGGGCCTTCTTCACTACGCCGAGGGGATGATGCATGGTGAAGCGTGCTTCACCGACCATCACCATACTGTCACGCAATTCGATGGGCGCAGGCAACTCACCCGGTGCGGCGCTCAATCTCACCACCACCCAATCAGTGCTGGACACCTGCTGTCCTGGCAAAGCACCGGCGACTACTTCTTCGATCACTTTGAAAAAGCGTGTTTGGTGACCTGCGGGCCGCGAGCCATCGCACTCCGTTGCGTAGTTGAACGATACGGACGCGCTCCGCAGGTCACTCCCATCGGGATCAGGCAGGCAATGGCGGGCCGTAATAAAGAGATCCGCACCGATGAGTGTTCCGGTGCAGCTACTAACCTGGTTCCCGTGTTTCTCCACGATGATGCCGGTTGCAGCGGCCACGCGATCGCGCACGGCATCGGGGATCAATGGCATCAAGCTGCACTTCGCATTGCTCCACTCGATCGTGCTGCCGCATAGCGCCCGTGTCTCGTAGGTCGGCTCCATATAGGGGTTGCCGTGCAGGAACACATCCGGGTTGCTGAGGCTGTAGTAAGCCTCTCCAGGAACATGCTCAATGCCCGCATCATCGACCGAGATCCTTGGTTCTCCCCTGCCATATTCCACCATGCGCGCGCTGCCCGTGCCGCCCGTGATGCGGATGCTGATCGGGCCGGCCGCGGTATCGATCGGTCGCGTCCACTGTTCGCTACCCGATCCCGCTGTGAACACATCGGTCCCATAACCAAGCTCAACAATGAGCTTGGCCGCTCCGTTAAGGACGATCTGATCGAAGTGCAGGAACACGAAGTGTGGGCCGCCATGAGAACCCGCTGTTGGCGTGAGAGGCAATGGGGCGGTTTGGTTGAACGTGCGACCGTCCAGTATGATGGTACCGAGATTATGGCTCATGGGGAAAAGGGTTGGGCCAAATCTGCGGCGACCTTGTGGCCCCCACAATACCGGGACACCGGTATTTTTCTTCGACGCGGCCGATGGGACGAACGCTCACTCCATTCGCGAGCGAGCCCCCTGCCGGTAAAGACCACTTTCATTCGCGCGTCGTAACCGCTCCTACTTTCACCCCTCGCCTACCTGAAAAGTCACGGAGCAAAAAACATGATCACCGGCACCCTCCGCTCCTCCGTCGACCGCCTCTGGGAAGCCTTCTGGACCGGCGGCGTCAGCAATCCGCTCACCGTGATCGAGCAGATCACCTACCTGCTCTTTCTGCGCAGGCTGGATGAGAACCAGACGCTGAAGGAGAAGCAAGCGGCGAAGCTCGGCGGCAAGATCAAGGACCCCATCTACGCGCCGAAGTATGCGGACCTCCGGTGGAAGAACTTCAAGGACAAAGATCCCGACACGCTCTTCGCGCTCTTCACGCGGCCGAGTGCGCAGCGAGACAACCTCACCGTGTTCGACTTCATGAAACAGTTGGGCGCCGAGGGCAGCGTGTTCAGCCAGCACATGAAGGGAGCCACCTTCATGATCCCCACGCCGAGGCTGCTGGACCGCGCCGTTCAGATGATCGACGCTATCGACATGGCGGACCGCGATACCAAGGGCGACCTGTACGAGTACCTGCTGAGCAAGATCGCCACGGCCGGGCAGAACGGACAGTTCCGCACGCCGCGCCACATCATCCGCATGATGGTGCAACTGATGGCACCGCAGCCGGACGATACCATCTGCGATCCCGCAGCGGGCACCTGTGGTTTCCTCGTGGCAGCGAGCGAAGAGTTGCGCCGCACACATCCGGAAAGCTTCCATGAGAAAGCCTTCATGACGCGGTGGAATAACGGCCTGTTCCATGGAGTGGAGTTCGATCCGAGCATGTTGCGCATCGGCGCGATGAATTTGATGCTGCACGGCATCGAGCACCCGCAACTGCTCGGCACGGATGCATTGAGCAAGGAGAGCGGCCACATCAAGGACCGTTTCAGCCTGGTACTCGCGAACCCGCCCTTCAAAGGCAGCTTGGACCACGACGCGGTGGACCCCGCCATCCTGCGCACGGTGAGCAGCAAGAAGACCGAGCTGCTTTTCCTGGGTCTGATCCTGCGCACGCTGCGCCCCGGTGGCCGCGCGGCGGTGATCGTCCCCGATGGCGTGCTCTTCGGCAGTAGCAAGGCCCACAAGCAACTGCGGCAGGAACTGATCGAGCGCCAGCAATTGCAAGCCGTCATCAGCATGCCCGGCGGCGTGTTCAAACCCTACGCGGGCGTAAGTACTGCCGTGCTCCTCTTCACCCGTACGGATAGCGGCGGCACGGACAACGTGTGGTTCTACGACATGCGGGCCGATGGCTACACGCTGGATGATAAGCGCACGCCGCTACTCACCGAGGAACAGATGGAAATGCAGTTTGGTAGCCCCTCGACTGCGCTCGGGGTGACAGGTCAAGAGAAGAGCGCAATACGATCCAGCACCACACCCCCAGCATTGTCACCCCGAGCGCAGTCGAGGGGCAATACACAAGTTGATGGGTTGCACGAGAAATCGAACATCGCCGACATCCTCGCGCGCTTTGGCGACAAGGCAGAGGCCAAGCGCGCGCGCACCGACCAGAGCTTCCTCGTTCCCTTTGCCGAGCTGAAGGCCAACGCGTGGGACCTGAGCATAAACCGCTACAAACAGGTGGTGTACGAGCAGGTGAAGTATGCCACGCCCGCCGAGCTGATCAATGGCACCAAGAAGGAACCGGGATTGCGCCAACTGGCCGCCGAACGCGTGAAGTTGTTGGACGAACTGGAGGCGTTGCTGAAATGAGTTGGCCGATGGTTGAGCTTGGTGATGTGTCCGAAGTGGTGAGCGGTGCGACACCGAAGCGCGAGGTGCCAGCATACTGGAATGGTGATGTTGATTGGGTCACGCCAAAGGATTTGACTGACCTCGAAGGCAGGTACATTGATGAGGCACCGGAGAAGATCACGGAGGCTGGATACAAGAGTTGCTCAACGCATCTCGTCCCGGCTGGGTCAGTGCTTCTAAGTTCACGCGCACCGATCGGTCATCTGGCAATCACCAAGCGACCCGTCTGCACCAACCAAGGCTTCAAGAATTTCGTGCCCGGTCCGAACGTCGATGCTGAGTTCTTGTACTGGGCCTTAAAGCGTGATGTGCCGAAGTTGCAAGCAATGGGAACCGGCAGCACATTCAAAGAGATCTCGAAAGCACAGGTTGAGAAGTATCAGATCCCCCTCCCACCCCTCCCCACGCAGCGTCGCATCGCGGCGGTGTTGGACAAGGCGCAGGCGCTGGTGGCCAACGATAAGCGCACCCTGGCGGTGTACGACCAACTGGCCAAGAGCCTGTTCCTGGAGATGTTCGGGGATCCGGTGAGGAATGAGAAGGGGTGGGAGGTGGTGAAGTTGAAGGATGCTTGTGACCAGATCACGGATGGCTCCCATTTTTCTCCTCCGATGGTTGCGAAGGGCTATCCGTATGTAAGCGCGAGGCACATCAAGGAATATGGCCTGGACTTCGCGGCGGCTCCGATGTATGTTGACGAGGAGCATCATGCCGAGATCTACCGGCGATGCAAGCCAGTCAAAGGAGATGTGCTTTATATCAAGGATGGAGCGACTACTGGCATCGCTGCGATCAACACGATGGATGAGCCATTCAGTCTTCTTTCCAGTGTCGCACTATTCAAGCCGAACAAGACCATCCTCTCCGGAACCTATTTGTGTTACTGGTTGAACCATCAAGGCGTGCGGCAGAATCTCATCCGCACGCACATGGCGGGTGCAGCTATTCAGAGGTTCACCTTGGACAAGATCAATCGGTTCGAGATCATGCTGCCTCCTTTGAAACCTCAGCAGCGATTCGAACGGGTGATTGAACGAATACAGGATCAGCGCGCCTCCACGATGATCAGCCTACGGCGGAGCGAGGGCTTGTTCGGGAGCTTGTTGCAAAGGGCGTTTGCTGGGGGCTTGGGGTAGTGCGCAGCCCCCGGACCGCGCGCGGATGTAAGCTATTCGGTGCGCACGCTATAGGTAAGCACGTACTTCACATCGGTAGCTGAAGGGGTGGTCGCTTCCACGGCGATCTGGTGCTCGTTCGGCGCGGTTCCATTGATCTTTGTGCTCTTCACAACCATCTTCGGCCCTTTGCCCCGCAGCGGCCGGATCTTCAATTTGATCTTCGTCGTGGATCTGAATTCCTGCGGTATCCTGATCTCGACCTGCCTGACAGTGGATGAACCCGGTGGAGGGCACATCAGCACACTCCCCTTGTACTGTCCACAGCCACCACAGTTCGTAGCATGGTGCACGTAGCCGCTGTTGCAAGTGAGCGTATCGACCTGTTGGGCAACCATGCGTGTCGGGCTTGCCACGGTGAACGCAACAAGGAGCCGGAAAACCAGTGTGCGCATTGCTGAGGGTTTTGTCGTGCCAATATAGAAGACCCTCCTCTTGGTGAACCAATGGAAGGACCTGTTGAAGAGCCGCAGGCCGTTGGGCTACAACGCCAACTGAACAGAACGTCCGCAGCGCGTAGTTTTGGGCAAGCGACAACAACATGGCCAAGCACAAGACCCCAACAGCGAACGTGGCATCTGAACCTGCTGCGGAGTACATCCGCATACGGCCCAAAGGCGCTGCACGCGCGGTACGCGGGCATCATCCGTTGGCACGCGCCGGTGCTGGTGGGCACCCCTTGCCCATGCGCGAATTCAAGCGCATCGCCAAGAGCATACCCTTGTCCATGGAGGTGTGGAGCGGTGTGCTGCATGTGCCGCTTGTCCGGTGGAAACGGCGATTGGCGGGTACTGCGGCCTTGCAGCCTTTGGAAACCGATCGCGTGCTGCACATCCATGAGCTCTACCGCATGGGCGAAAAGATCTTCGGCAGCGCCCCGGCCATGGCCCGCTGGATGGAACACCCGCATTGGTTGTTCGGCAAAGCCCCACTGGCGATGCTCACCAGCCAGCAGGGTATCGAGGAAGTGATGGCCGAGATCGGCCGCATCGAGCATGGCATTCCCGCATGATCGCTTTCCGGCTGGTACGCGCTGAACACGCACGCACGTTGAACGGCGAAGGTGCGCGCCGCTGGGGCAGCCGTTGGAACTCGCCCGGCACAGCGCTGCTGTTCTGCGCCGACAGTCGCGCGCTGGCCTTGTGCGAAGTGCTCGCGCACCTTACGCCACAGGGCCGGTTCACGGACGACTACGTCATGGTGGAACTGGAATTCCCGGATGAGGAAGTGAGGGCCACCCCTTCGCTGCCGACCGCATGGCGACGACAGCCGTATGGTCCTGCCTCGCGCATCATCGGCGATGCGTTCGTTGATCGCGGCGATCAATTGGCGATGCGGCTTCCGAGCGCTGTTGTTGAAAGGGACTGGAACTTCGTGATCAACCCGGCACATGCGCGCGCATCCTCGGTGGAGATCGTTTCCGTTGATCCGTTCACCTGGGATCCCCGCTACTTCCAAGCGCTTTGAGCAACTTCCGCTTCCTCGCCGAAGAGTGGCCGTCCATCGCGCGGTATCCGAAGATCATTGACCTTTCATATACCTCGACGAATGTTCGCAGCGCGTAGTTTTGGGCAAGCGACAACAACATGGCCAAGCACAAGACCACGACACCGAGCATGGTTTCCGAACCAGCGGCAGAGTACATCCGCACACCGCGCAAGGCCGCGCGCCCGGCATGGCGTTTCAAGCGATTGAGCCAACAAGAACTGATGGCCCAAGCGCGCAAGCCTATGCCGATGCCCGCATTGAAACGCAAGGTGGAAGAGAACCCCACGGCCGAGGCCGCTTACGCCGAACTGCTCGATACCACACCGGCCGGTTTCAAGGCGTTGTTGCGTGGTAGCAAGTCGCTGGTGCCAGCGCAGGCGGAGCGCGTGCTGCTCTATGATCAGGCCATGGCGCGCGGCGTTGAGGTGTTCGGCAGCGAAGCGAAGTTCGAGCGCTGGTTGGGCGTCCGCATCCCCAAGTTGGACAACAAACGGCCTGCGGACCTGATGACGACGGCCTCGGGCCTGATGATGGTGTTGGACGAATTGGAAGCCATTTCCTACGGTACCTACGCATGATCGTGTACCGGCTGGGTGGCCGGGAGCACGCCCACAAGTTGGACGGCGAGGGTGCCGCACGCAACGGTGGGCGTTGGAATCCGCCGGGCACAGCGCTCTTGTATACCTCCGCCCAGCGGTCACTCTCGCTGTGCGAAGTGCTGGTCCACTTCCCGGACCTTGACTTGTTCCCGGAGAACTACGAGTTCATCACGTACCGCATTTCGGGCAAGTTCCGCACATGGCGTCCGCAGGCGCGCGCATTGCCTGCGGGCTGGTCCGATCCGCGCGCGTTCAACCGGGATGCGCAGAAGCTGGGCGATCGCTTCCATGCTTCCGATGCGTTGTTGCTGCGCGTGCCGTCCGTGGTCGTTCACCAGGAGTTCAACTACCTGATCAACCCGCGCCATGTCGAGCAGCATGTGCGCATCATCCACCGCGAGCCCTTCAAACTGGACGAGCGCTTGAACATCTTCCGCGGCGACGCATGAGCAACTTCCGCTTCCTCGCCGAAGAGTGGCCGTCCATCGCGCAGGAGGGCATGGAAGCGGAGCGCTTCGCCAAGGCCGCGCCGATAGCGTCGGCCGTGTATGCGCGCCGTGCATTGGAGAAGACCGTGCGCTGGCTCTACGCCAACGACCGCGATCTGCAACAGCCGTACGATGACCAGTTGAGCGCGCTGATGGACACCAGCAGTTTCCGCGAGCTGGTGCCGCCCGCCATACTGCCGGACCTGCACTACATCCGCAAGACCGGCAATGCGGCCGCGCACGACAAGAAAGTGGTGGACACGCAGAGCGTGGCGGTGGTGAAGTTGCTGCATCGCTTCCTCAAGTGGTTCGCACGCACCTACAGCGCGTTCGATGTGGAAGTGCCCGCGTTCGATGAGAGCGTGTTCGCCGTGAAGGTGAAGCCGAAGGAAGTGCCGAACGTGGCCGCGCTGCAGCAATTGCAGGCGCAGTACGATGCACAGCGGCGCCAACTGGAACAAGAGCAAGAGCAGCGCCTGAAGTTGGAGAGCGAGAAGCAAGCGCTCGAAGCGCGGCTCGCCGAAGTGCAGGCGCGCAAGGAGCGGCAACGCAGCGCGCCCGTGCCGGAGTCGCCCTACACCGAAGCCGAAACGCGCACGCTCTTCATTGATGAACTGCTGCGCGAAGCGGGCTGGGATCCCGCAGGAACCAACGTCGCGGAGTATCCTGTTGTCGGCATGCCGATCAGCACCAACCCCAACGGCAACGGCTTCGTGGACTATGTGCTCTGGGGCGCGGATGGAAAGCCGCTCGCCGTGGTGGAAGCGAAGAAGACCATGCGCGATGCGGAGCAGGGTCGCGTGCAAGCGGGGCTTTATGCGGATTGCCTGGAGCGCATGCATCATCAACGTCCGGTGATCTTCTACACCAATGGCTTCGAGAGCTGGATCTGGGACGACACCTTCAGTTCGCCGCGCGAAGTGCAGGGCCTCTACACGCGCGATGAACTTCAACGCCTCGTGGAGCGTCGTCGCACGCGGGCGGACATCCGTAACATGCCGGTGGATGCGAGCATCGTGGAGCGCTACTACCAGCGCGAAGCGATACAACGCGTGGCCGAAACATTCGTTGCCGAGCACGATGGTACACTGCGCGGCAAGCGCCGCCGCGCGTTGTTGGTGATGGCCACCGGCAGTGGGAAAACGCGCACGGTGGCTGCCTTGGTGGATGTGCTCTTGAAAGGCAACTGGGCCAAGCGCGTGCTCTTTCTCGCGGACCGTAATTCATTGGTCACGCAAGCCAAGCGCGCCTTTGAAAAGCACCTGCCGAACGTCACCACGCTGGACCTGACGAAGAGCCGTTTCGAGGAAAGCGCGCGCGTGGTGTTCAGCACCTACCCCACGATGCTGAACCGCATCGACCAGAGCCGCAACGACGACCTGAAGACCTTCGGCGCGGGCCACTTCGACCTGGTGATCGTGGACGAAGCGCACCGCTCGGTATACGAGCGCTACAAAGCCATCTTCAACTACTTCGACAGCCTGCTCGTGGGCCTTACCGCCACCCCCCGCGATGAAGGCGACCGCGACACGTATGCGCTGTTCGATTGCGAAGAGCACAACCCGACCTACTACTACGAACTGGACCAGGCCGTGCGCGATGGTTTCCTCGTGCCACCCGTGGGGCAGCAGGTGGACATGGGCTTCCTGCAGCGCGGCATCAAGTACGCGGACCTCAACGCGAGCGATCAGCAGCACTACGAGGAGACCTTCCGCGACGACCTCGGGAACATCCCGAACGAGATCGGCGCGCAGGCCATCAATAGCTGGCTCTTCAATACCGACACCATCGACCAAGTGCTTGCGCACGTCATGGAGCACGGCGTGAAAGTGGAGGGCGGTGAGAAGCTGGGCAAGACCATCGTGTTCGCCCGCAACCATGAGCATGCGCTGGCGATCCGCGCACGCTTCGAAAAGCAATTCCCGCAGTACATCGGCCACTTCCTCGCGGTGATCGATAACTACGAGACGTATGCGCAGGACATCATCGACAAGTTCAGCGCGAAGGACCGCCTGCCGCAAATAGCAGTGAGCGTGGACATGCTCGACACGGGCATCGACATTCCGGAGATCGTGAACCTGGTCTTCTTCAAACCGGTCTACAGCAAAGCCAAGTTCTGGCAGATGATCGGGCGCGGCACGCGCTTGTGTCCGGACCTGTTCGGTCCCGGCGAGGACAAAACGCACTTCCGCATCTTCGACTTCTGTGGCAACTACGCCTTCTTCGATGTGCGGCCGGAAGGTCTCACCGCCGAACGACAACGTTCGCTGAGCCAGCGCATCTTCGAAGGCACGGTACGACTGACCGATGTCCTCGCAGGTCCTGACTTCCGTGAGAACAAGGAACTCCTGGCACTGCGCACCGAACTGCTCGACCGCGCGCACGGCTGGATAGTTCCTCTTTGGGAACGCCGCAACACGGTGATGGTGCGTCCAGCGAAACGGCTGCTCGACACCTACAAGGAACGCAACTCATGGGATAGCCTTTCGCCGTTGGCGATGAGCGAACTCTTCGCTGGCCTAGCACCGATCGTGGAGGTGCCCGGCCAAGACGAAATGGCCAAGCGCTTCGATCTGTTGATGGTGGATCTGCAACTCACCGTTGCCGAGAAAAGCCCGGAAGAGGACCGCTTGTTCCGCCAATTGTACCTCACGGCGGATAAGCTGGCGCGGATGGCGAACATCCCCGCCGTACAACAGAAGTTCCCAGCCATACAGGCGGTGATCACCGTGGGCAACGACCGCGCGAAGCGCAAGGAAGTGTTCGGCCTGAGCGCACTGGAGTTCACGCGCAAGGAATTGCGCGACCTCGTACGCTTGATACAGAAGGACGAGCGCGACCCGGTGTACACAACGCTGAAAGACAATGTGGACAAGATCGGCGAAGAGCGGCACGATCTGCCGGGTGGCTACCACATGCGCAGCTACCGCTTGAAGGTGGAACAGTTCATCCGGCAGCACAAGCACCACCTCACCATACACAAGCTCTACAGCAACGAGCCGATCACACCCGCAGAGTTGCAAGAACTGGAACGCTTGCTCTTTGATGGCGATGAACGCGGCACCATGGAAGCATTGATGGAGGAGTTGGGCGATCCGCAACCCTTGGGTGTTTTCATCCGCAGCATCATCGGCATGGACAGTAAAGCCGCTCGTGCAGCCTTCGGTGACTTCTTGAGCAAAGTGAACTTGCGCGCTGATCAGATCCGCTTCATCGACCAGATCATCCAACACCTCACCGTACGCGGCATCATCGAGAAACGCATGCTCGCGGAACCACCGTTCACCGATGTGAACGACCAAGGCATCTTCGGCGTGTTCGATGAGAACGATCAGGACCGGATCATCTCCATCGTGGAGCGGGTGAACCGGAACGCCGCGATCGGTTAGCGCCTGGCACCGCTCACCCCCGCTCCTCCCGCTCCCTCCTCTCCGCCCACTCCTTCATCTTCTTCCGCATGAACCTTCGGTAGAAGAACATGGCGAAGCAGACCAAGGGGAACCAGAAGAACACGCGGCCAGCGGCCCAGCCGTGCGCGATGGCGATGTAGGTGGCCACGCCCGTGCTCACCACACCGAGGGCGAGCCAGAAGTATTCCATCATGCGGGCGATCTTGTCCATCAGGGTCTGTTCAGGGGAAAGTTGAACCACAGATGGACACAGATGGACACAGATGGAGCCGGGCCTTCAAGGTTCGTCCCAAGACGGATCCGCGTTCGTTCGTGTTGGCAGCGTTCATCTGTGTCTATCTGTGTCCATCAGCGTTCATCTGTGGTAAAGAACGTCCGCCCTCGGCGGACCCTGCAGCGGCAACGGTGTCAACGAAAAGCGTACCGGTGATCTTGCGGATGGTGTAGTGGCTGAAGTCCTCGTTGGCATCGAGGCCCTGGCCGTAGATGATGTCCTGCGAGCGGGTGATCTTCACGGGTTTGTTGGTAAAAACGCGGTCGCTGTCCTGGTTCCAGATCAGTTCCTCGGTCTCCAGCTTTTCGCCCAGCGTATTGGTGAATACCACCTTCTCCTCCACTTCCATGCGGTGGGTCTTCGGATGGATGAAGCCGCGCCTTGCGGTGAGGACGCTGCCGGGTTTTCCAGTGGCATCGAAGAAGGTGAGTTCCACACCGTCGCTCAGGGCGGTGCGTTCGCGGCCTTCGGTCATGAACTCTTCCACGCGGCCCGCGCGCAGGCGGTTGCGCACATGGCCGCTGTCGCTGTAGAAGTATTCGGCCTGCGTGGTGGTGCGTTCCGGCGCGTCACGGTCCACGTCCACCGAGGGTATTTCATCGAGGTCGTTCTTGCAGGCGCAGAGCACGCAAGCGGCCGCGAGGAGCCACCATCCGCGCGTCATGGTCACTGGATCTGGTAACGCTTGAACCAGCGCTCGCCCTTCCACGGCGTGATGCTCACGCCCACCCAGAGGTACACGATGTCCTCGCGCAGCAGCGCGTCGATCGTGGTGCCGCGCTGCGCGAATTCCACACCGAGGTGTACATAGCTGTTGGTCTGTATGGCGTTCAGCGGCAGCGAAGCACCGAGGCTGAAGGAGGTGGTGGTGAGCGGCGTATCGTGTACTTGGAGATAGTCATTGGTATAGCGCATGCCGGCGCGGTACATGGTGCGGTGGAAGAGCCCGCCTTCGCTGGAAGGCACAAAGCGCGCACCGAGCGCATACACTGTGCTCGCGTTCAACTGACCGGGGGGTGTATAGCCTTCCAGATCCACTTTCAGCGCATGCCAATCGCGACGGCGGGCCTCGGCGGTGAAGAGCCAGCGTGCGTCATGCACGCTGATGCCGAACCCGTACGCGATGGGCAAGGTCAACGAACCGCTGACATCACCAGCGGAAGGAACCGTGTCGATGGTGGTACCGGTGCCCCTGTAGGTGGTTACCAGATCGGTGCTGAGCGCGTTGAAGCGGGCCGGAAGTCCAGCAGTGGCACCGAGCGTGAAGCGCCATGCTTCGGCTTCGCGCCGGGTGTGGTCCGCATGCGGAGGTGCCTCGCCGGGATGCGCGGCGCGCCATGCGACCGTGCGTGCGCTGCGGCGTGCTTCCTTCCGGGCGATCGCTCGTTCCACCGTAGCCCTCGAAATGAACTGGCTGCTGAACTGCAGGCCGACACTGCCGGTGGGGGCATGCAGCACGAGGGAGGAATAGATGCTCGTGTTGGTGTAGGCCAGCGCGGAAGGATAGATGGCCTTGCGCGTTTGCTCGATGCCGCCGAAAAGGAAATCGAAGTTGGCACCGAAGGTGAGCCTGCGACCGAGGTTGCCCAACGTATCGGCCTTCTGTTGCCAGAGCAGGTGCGACACACCGGCGAACACACGGTTCAATCCGCCGGAGCCCGTGTATTCGTACGTGGTCGTTCCTTCATCCGACACATGTTTGTCCGTGATGGAATAGCCCACATCGCTGAACGGGGTGAGGCCGAAGGCCAAGCCCCATCGCCCTCTTGCGAACGGCACACCGAGGCTGAAGCCCATGAAGTCGGCATCCGTGCGCCGCACCGAACCCGTGGCGTTGTGTTGCGTCATGAAGAGCCCGCGCACGCCTCCTTCGAAGGTGGGCCGCAGCAAGCCCACGTAACTGGCAGGGTTGCTGGACATCACACTGAAGGGCTCGGTGTAGGCGATACCCGTACCACCCATGAGGGCCTGCGGCGCTTGCGCGGAATAGAGCAGATCACCAAAGCCGTACGAACTGTAAGGTGAACCGCTGGCGGCCTGCGCGTGGAGGCCCGCGGTGGGATCAAGCAACAACAGCAGCGCCAGGAACGGGCGGATCGAAGTCCAGAAGCGCATGCAGGCCGAGCAGGGTGAGGAAAGGGTGCGCAAAGATGCCGTTTTCCAAGGCCCGCGCGAACCGGGGCGCGTCGCCACCGGTGAGCACAACGGCCAAGCCAGGGTGTTGTTGCCCCAGTTCCGCGATCAGCGACCGCAGTTCGGCGCGCAGGCCGTGGTGTGCGCCGGATGCAAGGCATTCCGCGGTCGATTGGCCGATCAAGGCGGTGGTCTCCGAGAGATCCACTTCCGGCAATCGCGCGCTGAAGGTGTGCATGGCCCGCGCGCGCATGCGCAGGCCGGGGGAAATAAGGCCGCCGAGGTAGTTGCCGTGCGCATCCACCAGATCGTAGGTGACGCATGTGCCCAGGTCGATCGCGAGCGCCGCGCGATCAGGGAACATCTTCCACGCCCCCACCGCGTTCGCCAAGCGGTCCGCACCGAGCGTCGCCGGTGTGGTGTAGGCGCTGCGCAAGGGCGAAGGGGAGTTACCGTTGATCACGGTCACCGGTGCGATGTGCTCCAATGCTGTCATCAGGGCGACATCCTTCCGAGCCACCGAACCGATCGCGATGCGCGCGACCTTTTCATCGGCGACGAACGCGGCCAATGCGGTCTCATCACCGTTGGCGAACACGCCATTGCGTTCAAAGCGCGCATCCTTGAACAGGCCCGCTTTGGTGCGGCTGTTGCCGATATCGAGGACCAGGTCCGTCATCCTTCGTGGATCCCGCAGCTTTCTATCTTCGCGGCCCGTTTCTCCGCCGAAGTTCCATTCGAAAGGAACGAAGGCGGACCGCAAAGATGCACGGGAACCAGATGGTGCCTTAGCTCAGCTGGTAGAGCAACGGATTGAAAATCCGTGTGTCCCCAGTTCGATTCTGGGAGGCACCACCGAAGAAAGCCCTTCCGGCAACGGAGGGGCTTTTTCATTTGGCGATCGTTTGTGTTCGAGGAAAGAACGGCCAATAGGGATCAACGATCGCTTCGGCCCTAAGCGGCCTCGCGATGACGTTTTGGAACGAGTGCGGATCAGGCGCGCAAAACCGCGCCTGATCCGCACTCCAAAGGACCCGTCACTGCGAGGAGTCTTCGACGAAGCAGTCTCTGATCCCGGGTCGCTGACCCACATTTACCCCAATTGCGGTATTGGACAGTGATCGTCGCGCGGGTTGCTTCGCACCCACCATGAGAAGCATCATTCTTTCGATCGCGCTGGTGATCACTTGCACCGTGCGCGCGCAGATCATCACCGCTGAGGATTCGCTGAACGCCGGGTTGATACGCAGCGACAACACCACGCTGGTGAGCGGCTACGGCGAAGTGAAGGTGAGCTACGACCAGCGCCTCGGCACGGGCAATGCGAACCTCACCCGCAATGTGCTCTTCCTCGGGCACCGCTTCAACGACCGCATCACCTTCTTCAGTGAATGGGAACTGGAGGACGCGCGCATCGAAGGCGGCCATGCGGGCGGCGAACTGAGCCTGGAGCAGCTCTTCGTGAAATTCGATCTCACCAAGGACATCTATCTCACCGGCGGCCTCTTCGTTCCACGCATCGGCATCATCAATGAGAACCACCTGCCCACCACCTTCAATGGCAACGATCGGCCCTTCGTTGAGCAGTTCATCATCCCCAGCACTTGGCGCGAGATCGGGGTCGGACTCTATGGAAAGAGCAACCGCGTGCCGGGATTGAATTGGAGCATCTCGTTGCAGAACGGGCTCAACGCAGGCGGCTTCGAGCACGGCACGGGTATACGCGAAGGGCGCGGTGAAGGCACCAACGCGAGCGCGGCCAATTTGGGGTTGAACGGATCGGTGCTGTACTACTGGAAGGACCTGCGCTTCGAGGCGAGCGGCTATTACGGCGGCGCAGCGGGCCTCTCCCAACGGGAGGCCGACAGCTTGCAATTGGATCATGGAGCGTTCGGCACGCCCGTGCGGCTGTTCGAAGCGAACGCGCAATACCTCGGGGAGAACGTGCGCGTGAAACTGCTCGCGACCCGCGTGGATATCCCCGACGCTGCACGCATCAACCGCGCGTATGCGAGCAACACGCCGGCAGCCATGGTCGGCGCTTACGCGGAAGCAGGATATGATCTGTGGTCGATCATCGCTCCGCGACAGAAGCGGGACCTGATCGCCTTTCTCCGGTATGAAACACTCGACATGAACGCGGCGATCCCCGCGAACGGTATTGATGATCCCACGCTCCGTCGCACCTATGTGGTGACCGGCCTCACCTATGCGCCGGTGAACGGGATCACTGTCAAGGCGGACTATACAGTGCGTAGTTCCGGGGCACCCGATCCAGCGGTGCGGAGCGATCCGGGATCCGCACCATACTTCACGCACAACGGCTGGTTCAACATCGGCCTGGGCTACAGCTTCTGATGGACCGGCGCGCGTTCTTCAAGGCATCGTGCATGGGCTGTGCGGGTCTCGCGGTCGGCATTGGTACGCTGTCACTGCAAGGTTGCGCATCGATACCATTGGTACACGCGGTAAGCGATCAAGGTGTGTTGCGCGTTCCGCTCACATCGTTCACGAAAGGTGCGATGGTGATAGCGCGCACGGACGAACTGCCCGAGGACATACTCGTGTTGAAGCGATCGGATGGGAGCTACGCGAGCCTCTACCTGCGCTGCACGCACCGCGACCAGCCGCTCTCGGCCACCGCCACGGGCATCCACTGTCCGTCGCATGGCAGCCGGTTCGCATTGGACGGTGCAGTGCTCGAAGGCCCGGCAACGATAGCCCTGCGCATGTTCCGCACAAGTGCGGATGCGGAACAGGTGATCATCGAACTGAAGAACCAACGTCCTTGAACGCGCCCCGATCACAGCAACCCTTGTACTAAGAAGCTGTTTGCAATGTGTCACATTCGGCGTGGTTCAAATTCAAACGCAGAGGCGCAAACTTCATAGTCCCGATCTTTCGGGAGGCGCGAAGCGCGCAGAGGTCCGCGAATAGCGGACGAAGCGTGACAAGAGCTTTTGAGAACGCGGAGTCCCGACAAGTCGGGATCCTCCGCGCACGGACCGTCATCCTTTTCAACCCTACCTCTGCGCAACTCCGCCTCTCTTCGCCCCGATGTACATCGGGGCTGCGTTTGAAGGGACTTTGAAAACAGTTTCTAAGGGTTGTTCGCGAGCCACTCTTTTACAGCCACGATGTGCTTCTGCTTTTCGGGCTCGCGTTGTGCGCGGCTGGTAGATGTGAAGTACTTGTGCTTCTCCAGGAAGCGCACCTGCAGTTCATTCCAGTCCCGCTCGTTGCTCACGATCCCATAGTGCTTGAACTCGCGGTAGAGCGTGGTTCCGATACGGAAGAAATCCGAACGGCCGAGGTAGTCGAGATCGGCATCGCAGAGGATCTGGGCAAGCCGGTCATGGGGCTTCTGTGGCACTTTGGTGGCCATGACCATCTTGCAGACGCGTTCGATCTGGGTCTCGGTGTAACCGAACTGCGGGAGGGCCTCACGCGCGAGCACGCAACTGCCTTCCTCATGTTCCACGTCCTGGATGAGGAAGCCCGCATCGTGGTAGAGGGCGGCGGTGCGGAGCAGGTCCAGATCCTCCCCTTCGATGTCTTCCGCCATGGCGATGGCAACGGCCGTGCGGTACACGTCGAGCGTATGGTTGAAGCAATGGTAGGTGCGCTTCGCCGGAAGCCCGTGGCGGAGCTTCGCGAGGATGTATATCTCAGCGGCCGGCTGGTCCATGCTCTTAAGAACGCGGGCAAGATAAACGGAGGTACGCTGGTGCCCGTCATACTTTTGGGTGATATGCAGCGATCCGCTACCCGCACCCCGCTGCTGCTCTTCTGCCTGGTGGCGGTGTACATCGTATTGCAATCGGGTTGGTGGGCCTGGCTGCTATTGAGCAAGGACCGGGACCTGCTGGCGCTGCAACAGCAGTTGTTGACCGAAGGGGTCGTGCCACACCTGCCGATACACACACCGGAACACACCCTCTGGATGGTGGTGGGCGAGGGAGGTGTCTTCGTGCTCCTGCTGTTGCTGGCCCTATGGCTGACCTTTCGTACCGTTCGGCATGAACTGACCTTGGCCCGACAGCAGCGGGATTTCCTGCTCGCCGCCAGCCACGAACTGCGCACGCCCATCGCCGGTCTCAAGCTGCATCTGCAAACCCTGCAACGGCATGATCTCGACGATCGCAAGCGCGAAGAGCTCGCCACCAACGCGCGCACCGAGGTGGCCCGCTTGCACACGCTCACCGAAAAGATCCTGCTGGCCACACGCCTGGACGAGACGCACGTGCCGTTGAACAAAGCACGGCTTGACGCATCCGCCGCCTTGCGGACACTCTGCGCGAACGCGGAGGCCACATTCGCGCGGCAGCATCACTTGCACTGTATCGTTCCAGAGCAGGCGGAGATCACCACGGATCCGGACGCGTTCCGTTCGGTGGCGGAGAACCTGTTGGAGAACGCATGCAAATACGCACCTGCCGGAACCACGGTGGATATTGAACTGATCATCAGCGATGGCCGCATGGAACTACGGGTCAGTGATGAGGGACCCGGCGTGCCCGAAGAAGAGCGGCAGCGCATCTTCCAGAAATTCGTCCGGGGCGGATCGGAGGAAACGCGCGGCACCAAGGGCACAGGGCTGGGGCTCTACATCGTGCAACGCCTGATGCACGCGCTCGGTGGCCGGATCGAACACCGGCCCCGCTCGCCCCACGGTTCTATTTTCGCGGCCACATTCCCCGTGCATTGAGCCAACCACACAAAGTCGTGCTGATGATCCTGGACGGATGGGGGATCGGCGCGGGCGATCGGACCGACGCCATCGCGCAAGCGCACACACCGTTCATCGATCAGCTTCGCGCCACAATGCCGCATGCCACGCTGCTCACTGACGGAAAGAACGTGGGACTGCCCGCAGGACAAATGGGCAACAGTGAAGTGGGCCACCTTAACATCGGTGCGGGCCGCATAGTCTACCAAGAGCTTGAACGCATCAACGTTGCTATCGCGGATGGCTCGCTGGAGAACAACGCGGAATTGAAGAACGCGTTCGCCGCAGCGAAAGAACGCGGCAGGCGGCTGCATTTCATGGGGCTGGTAGGCACCGGCGGTGTACACGCCATGCAAGCGCACCTGGTGGCGCTCTGCCACATGAGCGCGCGCGCAGGATTGAAGGACGTGTTCATCCACGCGTTCACTGACGGGCGCGATACCGATCCGAAGAGCGGGCTGGGCTTCGTGCGCGAACTGGAGCGCGACATCACCGGCACACCCGCGCGCATCGCGACTGTTTGCGGGCGCTACTTCGCGATGGACCGCGACAAGCGCTGGGAGCGGGTGAAGAAGGCATACGATCTCCTGATCCGGGGAGAAGGCGCACGCGCCGCGAACGCCACCGCCGCGATAGAGGCCAGCTATGCCAAGGGCATCACCGACGAGTTCATCGAGCCATGCGTGATCACCGGTGCGAAAGCCGATCCGCTCGCGACGATCCGCCCCGACGATGTGGTGATCTGCTTCAACTTCCGCACGGACCGCTGCCGCGAGATCACGTTGGCCCTGACGCAACGTGCATTCCCGGAGCAAGGCATGGCCCCGGTGCCGTTGCACTACGTTACGATGACCCAGTACGATCACACGCTCAGGGACGTGCATGTGATCTTCCACAAGGACGATCTGCCGATGACCTTGGGCGAAGTGATCGCGCGCGCGGGCAAGCAGCAGGTCCGGATCGCGGAAACGGAGAAGTACCCGCACGTCACCTTCTTCTTCAGCGGTGGCCGCGAAGAACCGTTCGAAGGCGAGCAGCGCATCATGGTGCCTTCGCCCAAGGTGGCGACCTACGATCTGCAGCCGGAGATGAGCGCCAACGGCATCACCGACGCGATCGTGGCGGAACTCGCAAAGGGCGAAGTGGACTTCGTATGCCTGAACTTCGCCAATGCCGACATGGTAGGGCACAGCGGCGTGTTCCCCGCGATCGTGAAAGCGGTGGAAACCACGGATGCCTGCGCGCGATGCGTGGTAGAAGCAGGGCGCGCGAAGGGCTACTCGTTCGTGATCATCGCGGACCACGGCAACGCGGACAAAGCCATCAACCCGGATGGATCGCCGAACACCGCGCACTCCACCAACCCGGTGCCCCTCTTCGTGATCGATGAGCGCCCATGGCAGGCGCGCAACGGGATCCTGGCGGACGTGGCCCCCACGATCCTGCGGTTGATGGACATGGAAAAGCCCGCCATCATGACGGGCTCTTCGTTGCTTTCCGCCTGATCGCTAATGCCGTCGGTCCTTGCTCAGGATAGTGAGGTGGCCGGTGTACGGATCCGGGGAACGGTCCACCTTCACCTCGTAGAAATAGGTGCCGTCCGGCAGGCCGGGTGCGGTCCATGTGTTCTGGTAGTTCGCCGCCTCGTACACGATCTGGCCCCAGCGGTTGAAGATCCGCACCGAGCTCTTCGATGCGAGTATGCCCTGGATGAAGAACACGTCATTGTCCCCATCACCATTGGGGCTCATCACGTTCGGGATGATGATGGCGCATTGCGGATCGACGATCACATCCGCGTTCTGCGAATGTCCGCAGTCATCTGTCACCGACACGTTGTAGGTGCCGTCCAAGCTGTTCGACACCCATGAATCAGAACTGGTGTAGCCATTGCTCCAGAGGAAGTGCAACGCACCCACTCCACCCGAAGCCATGGCGAGCAATTGAACACTGTCCGTTCCACACGGAATGATGATCAGCCCTTCCGTCGTCAGGTCCAGCGGTGGCGCGTCCACGATGCTGGTGGTCACGGTAGCGCTCACATTCTGGTTGCAGGCGTTGTTGTAGTTGGCAGTGATGATCACCGACTCCTCTCCTTCTTCCTGGTGGTCCTCGATGGCGATCACCGGCTCGTCCACGGAGGCGTTCCCACCAGTGACCACCAGAGAGTCGGTAGCCGTGTAATCGGTGCCTCCCAAAGCGATGCCCGTATGGTCCAAGGTGATCAGCAGATCGCCACTGGTGCCGGGTGGGCGATGCACATTGAGGACCGCCTGCGAACAGCCCTCGATCAAGGGTTGTGGACCTGTAAGGGTGGCACTGATCGGCGGAGGTTGGGAAAGTTCAACTGCGAAGAAGCCTACGGTCTGCAGGCCGCAGGTATCGGACACCACGACGGTGACATCGTTCACCATGGTAGGCGTGTAAAGGATGTTGGATGCCGTGGAACCAGTGGACCATTGGTATTGGTAGGCCCCGAAGCCACCCGTGATGGTGGGCGTCAGTTGCACACTTTCGCCGCAGCTGATGAAGAAGGCATCACCGATAGCGATCAAGGGATCCGGTTGGCTGATGAAAAAACTGAACGGCACATGGATGGTGTCCGCTGAACAAGGGGATTGGGAAGAGAGGATCAGGTCGATGGTTTCCGATCCGTCCGGATCAAGTGGGGCGTTCAACAGGAAGGGGATCTGCGTTTGCAACGGCGCAAAGACCAATTGGGGTGGGAAGACGGGTGTGTAATCCACTCCCGGAGTAGCCGTTCCTCCCGCTTGGATATCCACGGTCTGCACGTTGCTGCTGTCGCCGGTGCGCGTGAAGATGAAGGCCACGTTGAAACAGCTTTCGAAGAGGGTGTTCCCGATGATGCCGGGTCCCGGTTCAAGCGTAGGAACGAAGGGGCTGCTAGTGAAACTGCCACCTTGCAGGAACACGCCCGAATCGAAGACGGCATCCCCACCATCGGCAATGGCCAGCTTGATGTGGTGCAACTGGCCGCATTGCACGGCCGAACGCGCTGTCAGCACCACCGTGAGGCCATCATACTGTAATGTGAGGCCATCCGTGTTATCGACGTAATAGATGCTGTTGTTCTGCCAGTTGGGGTCAAGGATGTCGCAATTGGCCTGTGTGCCGGCGAAGCCCACGGTACCGTTGTTCACGGTGTTGATCGTTATGGGGATGTTGGTTCCGGGGATGAGCGCCAAGTTGACCGAGTTGTTGCTGTAAGGGCCGGAAATTCCCGGACCACTGAGGAAGAAGCCGAACGCATCGATCACCTGCGCACATACATATTCGTTGTACTCCTCGGACGAGAAGACGTACTGGAACTCGATGCTGTCACCAATGGGAACAAAGTCGAACTCCAGGACACATTTATCGTGCGTGAGCACACCGTTCAAGAGTTCCAGATCGGGATCGCCAGCGCCAAAGTTGCCGCCGCCCACGGTGCTTCCAGCCTGATCGTTCGGGCCAATGGCACCCACTGCGGCCCCGCTGGACATGACCACACCGTTACTGATGCCCACATTGGAAGCGGTGCCATCGAAGGAGCCGATCTGCTCATTTATCACCGTTCCGGGAAGGCCGTTCAGGGTTATGTTGGTGGCCACCACCCCGGTTCCCAACAAGACCTGCTGTACCAGTTGTTCCGGGGTAAGGCTCGGATCGACAACAAGCTGTGCATTTACGGAGGGAACGCTGGCACCAAGCGCGAGAGCGATCAACGTGTTCTTCATGCTTTCATCATTGGTGCATCACTCTCCTTGGGTTCCGCGCAGCAGTGTCACATGCCCATAGTCTTCCACGGTGGGGAACAAATGTCCGCTCGCCGTGAACTTGTATACATAGACCCCGGTCATCGCCGCGCCGCTTCCGTTCACCTTCCCGTCCCATGGTTTGTCGATGGCATCGGTCTGGAACACCACCTGTCCCCAGCGGTCGAATATGGTCATTTGCAGATCATCGATCAGTTTGCTCACTGGCCCGAAGGTGTCATTGATCCCATCACCGTCCGGCGTGAACGCATTTGGGAAGTAGATGTGCGCGGGAGGTTGCACCAGCAAACTGTCAACGGCGGGACAGCCGTTCACGGTGACCACCTTCAAGTGTACCCAGTGGTCCTCCAGGTCGAGGTAGCTGTGCGCGATGCGCTGCAGTCGGCTCAAGGTGCCATCACCCAGATCCCAACGATAGCTGCGGCAGAAAGTGGGCAAGGTGGCGGCTTCAAAGATCCAATCGTCCTGACCGGCGTTGGTGGCCACGATGCCGATCACCGGTTGTTCAACACCGACGTTCACCGCCTCGCTGATCACTTCACCGCATTGGTCCACGATGTTCACCGTGTAGCTCTCGTTGCTCGGCGGGCTCACGGTCATCTTTGGATCGGTGACCTCGTAGCCGGGCCACTCGATGGAATAGTAGCCTGAACCACCGCTCACGCGTGCCCACAGTTCAAGTGAATCGTTCAAGCAAAGCGTGGTATCCGTGTTCAGGTCAACACGGAAAGGTGCCGGGTGCGGAATGAGGGTGAACACGAGCGTGTCGCTCACATAGTTGCACTGGTCCGCAATGGTGATCACATATCCTGCATCGGCTGGTACGCCGACTTGCAACGTGTCCGCCGTACTGAGCACTTGATGCTGGCTGTCCGTCCATTGGTAGGTGTAAATACCGTTGCCTCCGGTCACGTTGTCCACGGTCAACGTGGTTGTATCGCCGAGGCAGATCACTGTTCGGTCCGAGGTGGTGATCACGATCGGTGGAAGTGGTGCCGTGCCGACGAGGACGGAATCAGAAAGGGAACTACCGCAGCCGTCGGTGATCGTGGCCACGTAATAGATGGATGGATCGGCCGCGGGCACATTGATGCTGGCGGTGTTCCCCACGTTCCCGCCACCCTGTGTCCAACTATAGGCGAACACGTCGTTGCCGCCGCTCGCGCTTGTAACAGCGATGTCATCGTTGCCTAAGCAATCGATCAGGTCAGTGGGGCTCACGGTCATCTGCAAAGGTGGATAGACCGGCAAGGTGACCAGGATGCTGTCGCTCCACGGAAGCACACTGCATGTATCGCTCACCGTGAAATAGTAGGTTGTGGTCACACCCGGACCTACATTGATAGTGGGTGTTGTTTCGCCGGTGTTCCATAAGAAATGGTACAGGCCGGTGCCCCCGGTGACGATGGGTGCAAGCACATGCTGCTGTCCACAGGCACTGGCTACATCGTTCGTTACAACATTGAG
>JANMKC010000259.1:0-1557 GCA_031371785.1 Flavobacteriales bacterium
CAATGCGGCGGAACTGGTGCTGCGCTGGTTCGGCGTCGGGCCGGGTGATGAAGTGATCGTGCCAGCCTACACGTATTGCGCAACGGCGAACATCGTCCTGCACGTGGGCGCGAAACCCGTGATGGTGGATGTGCTGGACGACTTCACCATCGATCCGGAAGCCGTGCGCGCGGCGATCACACCGCGCACCAAGTGCATCATCCCCGTCGACATTGGAGGACTTCCGGCCAACATCCAGGAGATCATGCGCATAGCGGAGGAAGCGCGCGCGCATTTTCTGCCGACTGCCGCTGTCGACTGCCAGCTTCAACTGGGGCGCCCCCTCGTACTCAGCGATGCCGCCCATTCCTTCGGTGCAACCATCGATGGAAGGAAACTCGGAACACAGGCGGACATCACCGGCTTCAGTTTCCACGCGGTGAAGAACCTGACCACGGCTGAAGGCGGCGCGCTGGCGTTGAACATGCCGAAGCCCTTCGACAACGCGGCGCTGTACACGCTCTTCAACACCATGAGCCTGCACGGCCAGAGCAAGGACGCTCTTGCCAAATCACGGCCAGGCGACTGGCGCTATGATGTGGAGTTCGCTGGTTGGAAATGCAATATGACCGACCTGCAGGCCGCGATCGGACTGGTGGAATTGGAGCGTTATGACAGCGAGACGCTCCCACGCCGCAAAGCGATCTGCGAGCGCTACAACAGGGCTTTCTCCAGTGATCCGCGCTTCGTTGTTCCACTGTTCGCCGAACAACCAACCCCCGGCCTGCGCCGGGGCAACAACCAACAACCACGCGAGAGCAGTTATCACCTGTTCATGCTACGGATCGCCGACGCCACGGAAACCCAACGCGACGCCATCATCACCGCCATCGCGAAACGCGAGGTGAGCGTGAACGTCCACTTCATCCCCATGCCGATGCTCACCGTTTACAAGAAGATGGGCTACCGCATCGAGGACTATCCGAACACCTACAAGCACTACAGTCGCGAGATAAGTCTTCCGGTCTACTACGACCTCACGGATGCGCAGGTGGACACAGTGATCGCGGCTGTGATGGAGAGCGTGAGCGGGATCATGGGGGTATGATGAAGCGCGCCTTCGATATCGCTTTCGCGCTCCTGCTCTTGCTCCTGCTCCTGCCATTGCTCCTTCTTTTCGCGCTCGCGGTAGCGTTCACTTCACCGGGCGGCGCGTTCTTCCGGCAGGAAAGGGTGGGGAAGGATGGCCATCTCTTCCGCTTGCTGAAATTCCGCAGCATGCGGCCCGGCAGTGAAGCAGCAGGGCAGCTTACCATCGGTGGCAGGGACCCGCGGATCACAAGCGTCGGCTATTTCCTGCGAAAGACCAAGCTCGATGAACTGCCACAATTGTGGAACGTATTGATCGGCGACATGAGCGTGGTGGGGCCTCGACCGGAAGTGCCGAAGTATGTTGCGCTGTATTCACCGGAACAGCGCCAAGTACTCAGCGTTCGGCCGGGCATCACCGGCTTGGCCAGCATCGACTATATCGACGAGAACGAACTGCTCGCGAAAGCCGCTGATCCGGAGCAGGCC
>JANMKC010000273.1:0-10570 GCA_031371785.1 Flavobacteriales bacterium
GTTCGCCGCGCTGAAGCCCGAAGAACGCGACATGCTCACGCAAGAGATCCACCTGTACGAGATCAATTTCAAGAACATCGGCGGGCTGGTGATGCCGATCATTCTCAAGTGGGAATACGCCGACGGCACCACGCAGGAAGAGCGCATACCGGCGGAGATCTGGCGGCAGAGCGACGACATCAACAAGGTCTTCGTGAAGAAGAAGGAGGTGAAGAGCATCACGTTGGACCCGAACCTGGAAACGGCAGACACCGACCTGAACAACAATAGCTGGCCCGCCAAGCTTGTGCCGTCACGCTTCGAGATCTTCAAGGACCGCCAGTGGAGCCCGCCGAATCCGATGCAGTTGGAACACAAAGCGGGAGAGATGAAGGGGCAGTGAACCAATTCCATTGCCCATGAACGCGCCGACAACAATGCTGACGCCACTTGAGGTAGAGCGGTTCAAGAAAGATCTGGAAGCCGCCGTCTTCGAGTTCAGCGAATATCAACGACTGTTCGGTCCTCGATACGATCACATTCGACAGGTTACGTCCCCTTCTTTCTTTGCCCGAGCACGTCATCATTATGTGACTGCCGTTATCCTTCACATCGTCAGGCTGACCGATCCTGTCGAATCGGGAAGGGGGAAAAAGGTGCAAAGGAATCTGACGGTGAACAGCGTCTTGAATGGGACTACAGATCAAGAATGCATCCGTCTTGGTGGAGAAGTGGAAGACCAGAGCAAGCAATTCAAGAAAGTACGCCATAAGCTCATAGCTCATCGAGATCTCGAACACGCACTAAAAGGAGGCGGTCTTCCGTTGGCCCAGTTTGACTCAGCCGCCCGGGAAATCCTAAAAAAGATCTGGAGAATCTTGGAGTTGGTCGCCCCTCAACACACTATTGAGGTACATGGCTTTGAAGAACTGATGGCAATCAATCACGATCCAGTGACACACCTGATCTGGTTTCTGCGCGAAGGCAAAACCCTTGGTGAGGTGTTCGATGCGAATGGAGGGTACTCGGCTATGGAGCGCTTGCCGGATTGGTTTCGGGAGTCTTGGCGAAATACTCCAACATCACAGAGCCTACCCAATGGCGCTTGATGCGCCCGCACTGGCGCGCGAGTTAGGCGCGAGTGAGCATAGCGTGCGGACGAGCCGCCCTCTCGTGCCAACGATACAGCCTGCCTCTGAAGTACGTCTGATCAACCGCAGCCAAATGTGCCACTTGAAGGCTATATTTGGCTGCGGTTATAAATGGCATCAGAGGTCATCATCGGGCGTGAAGAGGAGCAGGTGATCCTGCGGAACGCCCTGTCCACGGTACGTTCAGAGCTTATCGTGGTGTACGGCAGGCGACGCATCGGCAAGACCTTCCTCATCCGTAACGTGTACGATGGAGCGATCCGCT
The DNA here is from genome assembly GCA_031371785.1 of Flavobacteriales bacterium. GTDB lineage: Bacteria > Bacteroidota > Bacteroidia > Flavobacteriales_F > PHOS-HE28 > PHOS-HE28. Next base: position 1,396 of record JANMKC010000273.1, read on the forward strand.
TCGAGTTCTCCGGCATGCACCGCGGCACGCTGAAGGAGCAACTGAAGAACTTCCATCTCGCCTTCCCCGGCAAGCGCAGGAAGGATCCGCCTTCGGACTGGATCGACGGCTTCGACAGGCTCGGTGGCTACCTCGATGGCATCAGGAGCAAAGGCAAGCCCTCCGCCGCCTCGCCTTCGCCACGCTACGGCGCGCGAGGCAAGGCTTCGGCGGGCAAGAAGGTCATCTTCATCGATGAATTCCCATGGCTGGATGGGCATCGCAGTGGCTTCCTCGCGGCCTTCAGCAACTTCTGGAACAGCTACGCCGCCAAGCGCAAGGACTTGGTGATCGTGATCTGCGGATCGGCGGCCTCGTACATGATCAAGCGCATCGTTCACAACAAGGGCGGCCTGCACAACCGGCTCACGCACCGCATCCGTCTCGCGCCCTTCGACCTGCACGATACCGAGCGGATGCTGCGCGCGAACGGATCGAAGTTCACGCGCTACGACATCCTGCAGCTGTACATGGCCTTGGGCGGCGTGCCGTATTACCTGCAAATGGTGAAGCGCGGCGAGAGCGTGGCGCAGGCCATCGACCGGCTGTGCTTCGAGCGGCAGGGCTTCCTGCGCGAGGAATTCCACAACGTGTTCGCCTCGCTCTTCGACCACGCCGGCAACCACGAGGCCATCGTGCGCGCGTTGAGCAAAGTGCGCAAGGGACTTACCCGCAATGGTGTACTGAAGAAGAGCCGCGTGCCCAGCGGCGGCACGTTGAGCAGCACGCTGGAAGAGCTTGAACAGTCCGGCTTCATCGAGCACTACACGCCTTACAAGGGCAGCAAGGACCCGCTCTACCGGCTCTCGGACGAGTACTCGCTCTTCTTCCTCAAGTTCATCGAAGGCTCCAGACCCGCGAAGGGGCAATGGGCGCGACTTTCACGGGAAAGCTCGTTCAAAGCGTGGGCGGGCTTCAGCTTCGAGACCATCTGCATCAAGCATGTGGACCGCATCAAGGAAGGGTTGAAGATCGCGGGCGTGCGTTCGGTGGAAGGCAGTTGGGTCGGAAAGGGCGCTGACAGTGGTGCGCAAGTGGACCTGCTGATCGACCGTGATGACCATGTGATCAACCTCTGCGAAATGAAATTCGCGAACGCGCCGTTCCGCATCGACAAGAAGTATGCGGGCGAACTGACCGACAAGGTGAGCGCATTCACCTCCATGACGCGCACACGCAAAAGCGTCTTCCTCACGTTCATCACCACGCACGGCCTTGCCGCCAATGAACACAGCAGACAGCTCGTGCAGAACGCGCTGACCTCCGACGTGCTGTTCCATTGATCAACCGCAGCCAAATGTGCCTTCCAAGAGCCACATTTGGCTGCGGTTGAATTCAGCCCAAGCAGCGATAGGGTGCTCAACGGATCACCATCAGCCGTTTCGGCTCCAACCGGAAACGAACCTCGTTGCCCACCATCGCTGGTTCGCCATCGAGGTGTGCCAATGATCCATCCTGGTGTACGACCGCTTCGCGCGCAAGAATGGTCCTGATGTACTTGCTCTTGTCCGCGCGGCCGGTGTAGACATCGTAGAACGCCTTCAGCAGCGGGAAGAACGAAGGCTTGCTCACCAGTTGCAGCTCTGCGAGCCCATCATCCGGCGCGGAGCCGGGCGAGATCACCGCGCCGTTGCCGAACTCGCGCGTATTGGCGAAGACCAGCATCAGCACTTGTGCCTCATGCGTTCCGCTGTTGGCTTTCACGATCACGCGCATGGGCTTCGCACGCAGGATCTCCTTCAGTGTGATACGCAGGTACTCGCTCATCCCACGGCCCTTGCTCTTGTCGAACTCATGCGCCACACGCGCATCGAAGCCAATGCCTGCTGTGCCGAGAAAGAGCTGGTCGTTCAGGTAACAGACGTCCATCGGCTTCGCGGTACCTGTAAGCGCGATGCGCATCGCCTTCTTCGGATCGAGCGGCAATTCCAGTGAGCGCGCGTAGCCATTGCCACTGCCCATCGCGATGATACCGAGCGGAACGCTCGTTCCCACGAGTCCTGTGGCCACGGCGTTCAATGTGCCATCACCACCCACGCTGATCACGCGATCCACACCGGCAGCGGCCGCTTCTCTCGCCAGTTCGGTGCCGTGGCCCGGCCCTTCGATCACACGCATCGTGAGTTCGACGCCATGCGCTGTCGCCATGGCCTGCGCTACTTCGCGCACGCTCATCGCGCGCTGCTTTCCGCTCCGGGGGTTCAGGATCAGTGCGGCCTTCATGTTCAATGTGCTACCATGTCGCGATGCAGCAGATGCGTATTGAACTGCTGCACGGCCGCCTGCAACTCCACATGCGCTGTGAGCAGGTCGTACGCCGTGGGCACAGTGATGCTTTCGGGCTTCCATGAATCGCCGATGCCAGTGTGCCAGAGGATGTTGGAGCCATCGCTGCGCAGTTGCACGCGCGGTGTCACCATAAGCCACGTGGCACTGCCCTCGCTTACCGCTGCGGGTGGGCGTTCAAGTCGCAGCGTGCTGCTTCCGAAGGCGAAGAAGGGTGTGTCGTAGCCTATCATGTCCAACACCGTTGGAAGGATGTCGATCTGTTGCGTGGTGCGCACATCCGCGCGGGGCCCGATGATGCCGGGCATGTAGTATACGATCGGGATCCAGAAGTCGTACGCGGAACCGCTCTGTTCGCCGTTGCGCTCCAGATCCGCGGTGTGGTCCGCGGTGATCACGAACAAGGTGTTCTTGAACCACGGCATGGCGCGCGCCGTGGTGAAGAACCCGCGCAATGCGTTGTCGGCATACTTCAACGTGGGATGGATCGTGAGCTTGCCGCCCGCGAAGCGCTTCGCATCCGATGGCAACAGTTTGTAGGGATGGTGCGAACTCAGCGTGAAGACCGCGCTCATGAACGGTTGCTTCTCCTTGTCCAGTTCGCGCGCATAGAACCGCAAGAACGGCTCGTCGCGGATGCCCCACACACCATCATCGTCCTTCGGGTCAGGGTATTCATCGCGACCCACGTAACGCTGGAAACCGGCCGATCGCGCGAACGCGTCGAAGCCCATTGTGCCGTTGTGGCCGCCGTGGTAAAAGCTCGTGCCATAGCCCTTCGCAGCGAGCACACCCGGCAACGCCGTGAAGGGCGCATCGGCATAGGGCGAAGTGATGAAGGCTTCCTCCATCAACTTCGGCATGGATGCGAGCACGGCAGGAAGTCCATCGATGCTCCTGCGTCCGTTCGCGTGGGCTTGCGTGTAGTACAGACCTGCGCCCATGAGCGAATCCAGAAAGGGCATGTAGCCTTCCCTCCCGCCATTGAGCCGGGTGCTGTAGGTGGCGCTGAAGCTCTCCAGGATGATCACCACTACATTGGGTTCACCGGGCAGCAGCTTGCCCTGTCCATAGTGGTGTCGCACGGGCCAGAGCTGATCGGCCTGTTCGGAAGTCATGAAGTTGCGCTCCTCGATCAGCGGTTTCCCGATGCTCGTCATCAATGTGAACGGAGAGTTGAGCACCAGCGGCATATACGCGGCCGGTGCATAAGCGCTGGCATCGAGCATTGCCAATGGCATGTACTGCACACCGCCACGCGAACACAGCACCGTGAGGATGATCGCGATCACGCGCCATAGCCACCAAGGCTTTACCGAGGCATCGGACCAGCGACGTGCGGCATATCGATAACCCGCTTCCGCCAGGGCCAACGACGCGAGAAAGATCACCACCACGTACCAATAGTCCTTCGCGAATACAGGAGCGAGATGGGTGATGTCATCCCCGCCACCCGCGATCCCGAACAGATCGGCCGTACTTCGCTTCAAGGTGAACTTGTAGTATTCCAGGTCGGTGCAGTTCAGGAAAAAGCAGACCGCACTGCTCATGTGGAAGAGGATCCTCTGGAACCATTGGAACCAGCCGCGGGCACCCGGCGCGAGCAACATGCACAGGATCCACGGCACATAGAGCCAGGCGATCGCGCTCGCGTCGAAGCGCACACCACCCACGAACGCGGTGAACGGCGGATGTGCGAACGCATCCTTGTTCAAGAAGTAGAAGAGGACGCGTTGCAGCGTGAATATGAACGCGACCACGCCCAAGGTGGTCGCAACGCGCAATAAGGGCGCGAACGAAAGCGTGAGGCGACGTATCAAACCGCGCGAAAGTAGATGCCGTTCATCGCTCGTCCGGAACGTACACGTGGAAGCGCCCTTCCCGGAAAAGCAGGTGGTAGCCGGGGATCTCGCGATCGTTGAAGTACGGCGGGCCGGGCTCCTGTGTCACGATGAACGGGATCGCGCGTTCCGCGATCATGCGGTGGATGCCGGACCAATCAATGCCTTGGTGCAGGTCGTCACAGCCGGTGATCACGTGTTTCTCCACGCCGAGCGCGTGGTCGTGCATGAAGAGATCGAGATAGCCACCATAGTTGCTCAGTTCATAGGCCTTCGGATCCAAGGCCGTGATCCGCCGCGCGATCGTGCGCTCGCATTCGTACGCGGCGAGATCGTCCTTCCGGTAATGGCTGATCTCCGTCGCGGAGAACAATTGCCCGACATGGAAGAACAACAGGCAGGACGCGAACACGACGAAGAACCATCCGTATTTCCTCTGGTGCGGAGCGGCCACGAAGCGATGGATCGACCACGGAACCAGCAGGAAAGTGAAGACCTGGCTCTCGGTGATGTAGTTCATGTTGCTCCCGCATTTCAAGGCCGTGGTGAGGCCGAATACGAGCGAGACCAGCGTAGCGATCGAGAGGATCCGGGCGCGATCGTCACGGGTGCGCAGCAACAGGGCGACCGGCACGGCGATCGTGAAGAACATCAGCAGATCGGTGGGCCATGCCCGTGGGCCGAGCAGGCCGGCGAAGAACGCGAAGCTGGTCCCGTTCTTCACCCCGTCCACGACGTTCTTGTAGAACAGCAGCAGGTCGCATGTGCGCGACAACACCACCAACGCGAGGAGCGCGGTCACCAGCGCGCTTGCCCCCAAGAGCACAAGGCTGCGCCACCTGCCATGCACCATCAGCACGGCACCGGCGATGAGGAACGTGAGGATACCGGTCTGCTTGGTGAACATGCCCAGCACACCGATGATACCCAACAGCATCCATGCGCTCCACCAGGGCCGCGAGCCGACCGGAACATCCCACGCCCGCAAAAGCTGGCCCATGCCCAGAAAGAAGAACAAGAGGTACAGCGCATCCGGCCGACCGAACGAGGTATCGAACTGCGAGCAGAACTGCAGCGAACAGATGAGCGCGCACCAAGCGGCACTCAGGCCGATGCGGCGCGCGATCAGCCACAGGGGCCAGAGCGTGAGCAGGTTCAGGAAGAGGCAGAGGACGCGGCCTACCACATATACCTGATGCGGTTCCATGGGATCGACGCGCAACAGGCGATCGAACGCGGCGACCAAGTGGTAATACAAGGGTGAGATCGGCGTGTAGCAGAACGGCACATGCTCCGGATCGGGATAAAGCGTCTGGCCCAGCAGCAGGCTCTGCGTACTGTGGATCGTGAAGGTCTCGATGCCGCCGATGTCGGGCTCGTGGAAACCGATCAGCTGGATGCGCATGCAGAGCATCACTACGAAAGCCCCGATGGCAGCGGCCCACAGGGAACGGTGGAGCCAGGTCGTTGGAGCGGAATCCATGTTGCGCAAGCGATCGGCGTGCGAAGATGCGGATCCGATCCCTGCGAACACACGCCGCTACCTTCGCGCCCCCGTTCCGCCATAAAACCTCGGCGGACAATGCATGCCAATGGATACCACTGAAAAGAAGCAGCTGCAGTTCGAGCGCGGGAAGCTCACGGACGCGTTCCTGCTGAAGGCCTACCACGACCTGGTGAAGCCACGCATCATCGAGGAAAAGATGTTGAGCCTGTTGCGGCAAGGCAAGATCAGCAAGTGGTTCAGCGGCATTGGGCAGGAAGCGATCAGCGTTGGCGCTACGCTCGCCCTTCACGACGACGAGTACATTCTGCCGATGCACCGCAATCTCGGTGTGTTCACTACGCGCGGTATGCCGTTCAGCAAGCTCTTCGCGCAATGGCAAGGCAAGGCCACCGGATACAGCAAAGGCCGCGAGCGCAGCTTCCACTTCGGCAGCCAAGAGCACAGGATCGTCGGCATGATCAGCCACCTCGGCCCACAGATGGGCATTGCCGATGGCATCGCGCTGGCGCACAAGCTGAAGAAGGAACAACGCTGCACGATCGTCTTCACCGGCGATGGTGCCACCAGCGAAGGCGACTTCCACGAGAGCGTGAACGTGGCCGCCGTGTGGGATCTGCCGGTGCTCTTCATCATCGAGAACAACGGCTACGGCCTAAGCACACCGAGCAGCGAGCAGTTCCGCATGAAGAGCTTCGTGGACAAAGCCATCGGCTATGGCATCGAAGGCGTGCGCATCGCGGGCAACAACATACTTGAAGTCTACTCGGAGATCGCGCGGCTGGCGGACAGCGTGCGTGAGAACCCACGCCCGATCATCGTGGAGTGCATGACCTTCCGCATGCGTGGCCACGAAGAGGCCAGCGGCACCAAGTACGTGCCCAAGGAACTTTTCGAAGAGTGGGGCCGCAAAGATCCCGTAGTGAATTATGAGAACTGGTTGGTGGCTGCGGATATCCTCTCGCAAGTGGAGAAGGAGCGCATCCGCGCGGAGATCAAACACGAGATCGAGGAAGGGCTTGCCGTGGCGTTTGAAGAACCGGAACCGGTGCCTGTGGAAGTGGATGAAGTGCACGATGTATACGCTCCGTTCACTTATGTGGAAGTGAAGACTTCCAGCGACACGTCAAGCGAGAAGCGCATGATCGACGCGATCCAGGAAGGCATGGCGCAGAGCATGGAGCGCCACCCGGACCTGATCCTCATGGGGCAGGACATCGCCGAGTACGGTGGTGCGTTCAAGATCACTGATGGATTCGTGGAGCGCTTCGGAAAAGACCGCGTGCGCAACACGCCGCTTTGTGAAAGCGCGATCATCGGTGCGGCGCTCGGGCTCAGCATCAAAGGGATGCGATCGATGGTGGAGATGCAGTTCGCCGATTTCGTGAGCGAAGCGATGACGCAGATCTGCAACAACCTCGCGAAGATCCACTACCGCTGGGGGCAGAACGCCAACGTGGTGGTGCGCATGCCGACCGGCGCGGGCGTGGGCGCAGGCCCTTTCCACAGCCAGAGCAACGAGATGTGGTTCGTGAAAACACCCGGACTGAAAGTGGTGTATCCGAGCACGCCCTACGACGCGAAGGGTTTGTTGATGACGGCCTTCGATGATCCCAACCCCGTGATGTTCTTCGAGCACAAGGCGATGTACCGCAGCATTACCGGCATGGTGCCCGATGCGCCGTACACCATTCCCTTCGGTAAAGCGCGACTGGTCGCGGAAGGCACGGACCTCAGCATCATCACCTACGGCATGGGCGTGCATTGGGCCAATGAACTGTTCACCAGTGAAGCGGTGGACCAGTGGACCGACGGGAAGCGCATCACTGCGGATATCATCGATCTCCGCACGCTCGCCCCGCTCGACACCGAAGCGATCTACAACAGCGTGCGCAAAACCGGCAAGGCCTTGGTGTTGCACGAGGATACGCTTACCGCCGGCATCGGTGGGGAGATCAGCGCGCTGATCAACGAGCACTGCTTCGCGCACCTCGATGCGCCCGTGATACGTGTGGCGAGTTGGGATACTCCTGTGCCATTCGCGGTGCCGCTGGAGAATGGATTCCTGGCAAAGGGGAGGTTGAAGGGGGCGGTGGAGAGGTTGGCAACGTATTGAGTGCGCTCAGGTGCCGATCCTCATTCCTCTCCCATCCTCACCAGTTCGTTCACCGTTCGCCAATTGCGCGTGGTGCAACTCACTTTCAACTTGTTCTCGAAGAAACTGTTGTTGAGCTTGGTGTTGCCATAGCCTTCGGGGCAGTGCAGATACACTTCCTTTTTCGCGAAGGTGAAACTGTCCGGGGCGTAGTTCCCTTCCGGGATCACGGGGTTCTTCGGCGTTTCGGCGAGGAAAGTCACGTGCAGTTTCTCAACGTCGATCCTCTTGTCCCTCGTGTGAGGGTTCGCGGCTACTACCGCCTTCATCTCCTCCAGCGTGCGCACGAGAACGGGTACGTCGAACCCGAACTGCTTTTTGATGCGTTGTCCGATCTCCTTCGCAAGTGCTGAGTGTTCCTTGCCCGAATGCTCGAACACCGCGTTGCCACTTTGGATGTAGGTGCGCACGTTGGTGCATTCCATCCCTTCGAGCAGTTTGCGCAGATCGGCCATGGGCAACTTTCGATGGCCGCTCACATTGATGCCGCGCAGAATGGCGATGAGCATGCCCCGGCCTGCTACTGTTCCTGCGCCCTGGGCCTCATGCGCTCTATGGGAACCACCGAGATCTCCTCCAGGATCGCTGGCTGGCCTTTCAAGCAGTCCCCACTACTGGCTTTCGAAGGCCGGTATTTGAAACGCAGCTGCAGCCCGTTCTTCTTGAACTTCTCCTCCAGCGCGATCGGCAGCAGGTAGGTATTGCCCACACCATCGAGCTTGATCAGTATCGCGCAACCATCACCGGCGAAGTTGGTCGTGATACGGCCCGTGCTGTAACCTGCTCCCGCTTCCTGTTGCTGAACCGCCTTGGTGCTGTCCACAGTGTGCTTCTTCGTTCCGCAGGCGATCGCGCACAGGCAAGCGATGCTCAGGAGCAGAGACTTGATGGATCGGGACATGTTCATCGGTTATCAGTGATCACCAGTCGTTCCACTTTTTGGAAGTGGGCGTTCCCCACCCGCACAAAGTAAGAAGCGGCCGCCAGCGCGCGAACGTCCGCGCGTGTGGACCATCGGCCACCTGAAGGTTCGGCGTTCGCGTGCCGCAACGTGCGGCCATCCATGCCAATGATGTCGAAGGTGAGCGTTTCATCGGTGTGCAGTCCTTCGATGCGCACGTCGAGCACGCCGTGGTCGTTGGTCACATGCAGCACGGCGTTCGCGTAGTACGGATCCACCGGTGCCACGCCGCTCGTGGCATCCATCCGGAAAGAAAAGATGCGCGTGCGGATGTTGCCACCCGAACCGATGTACTCACCGGTGTACCAGAACGTGGATCCATCCGGATCGAGGGACATCTGCGCATAGTCGCCATAGCGGTTCGTGCCATCCTGCGCGGCCACACCCAC
>JANMKC010000303.1:0-1542 GCA_031371785.1 Flavobacteriales bacterium
AGTAGCGGGCCCGCAGGATATGGCGCATGCCGCGCGGACCGTGGTAGTTGATGTAGGGGTCGAGGTAGTACTGTGTGCCAAGCGTGAGGGTGAGTGTGCCGGGCAGCGAACGGTAGAGGCCGTCATTCACGTTATCCCAGAGGAGGATGTTGCTGCTCCGGCTTTTCATGATGTTGCCGTTCAGGCCGTAGTTCAGACCGCTGACCTTCTTATTGCGCCAGCGCGTGGCGAAGTTGAAGCGCGCGCGGTTCTCATAGCCACCGGGGCCTGTGCGTTGCGGATCGTTGGCGAGCGTATCCGGGTTGATGCGTTCCGGCCCCACGAAGCCGTAGTCGCTGAAGACAAGTCCGCCCAACACCAGGTCGAACGCCCCGAACTGCTGGCTGTGAAGGAAGGTGGCGCCGCCGAGCAAAGGCGGATTATCGCCCCACCACTTCGCTGGTTTGTGACCGGGTGTATCGTACAGGCCGGCGAACACGGTGGCGCGCGTTCGGTGCTCCAATCGAGGATAGGCCGTGCGCACGTTGATCACACCGCTAAGCGCGGCACTTCCGTAAAGCACGCTGCTCGCACCCTTGATCACCTCCACCTGCTCCAGGTTCTCGATGGGCAAAAAGCTCCAGCTGGGCCGCCCGATATCGCCGCTGAGGATCGGCAGGTCGTCCACGAGCATCATCACCCGGCTGCCGGCACCGAAGCTGTAGCCACTGCCCGCGCGGATCTGCGGATCATTGTCCACCACCACCACACCCGGGATCTGCACCAGAACATCCTCGAGCGATGTGGTGTTCTTGTCACGCACGATCGCGGGCGGCAAGATGCTCAACGACTGGGTCACCTCCCCTACCCGCTGTTCGAACTTGCCCGCGCTCACCACCACTTGGTCCAGTTGCGAAGCGCTGGCCTCCAGGCCCACCGTGATGACCTGCGTTCCACCGGCGTCCACATGGAGGGGCAGCTGCTTGTCGGCATAGCCTACGCTGCGGAAGAGCACCGTGTATTCGCCAGCGGGCAGGCTCTTGCGGAAGGCGCCGTTGATGTCGGTGCTGGCCGAAAATCCCGGCGCGAAGGCGATGCTCACCCCCGGCAACGGCTCTTTGGTGGCCACATCGCTCACCGTGCCTTGTACCACGCCGTCCTGCGCGTTCACGAGGGCAGTTGCGAACAAGCAGAACGATACGGCGAGCTTCTTCATCGGGGACGACTATTTTGGGCCGGAGCGGATCGACGCCGAAAGTAGCGATCACCGCGCACCCCACATGACCGACGATCAGGAGCTCATCCACCGCATCGCACTATCGATGTTGAAGGGCATCGGTCCCGTCAACGCCCGCAACCTCGTGGCCTATTGCGGCGGGGTTGAACCCCTGTTCACCGATAAGAAGGTAAGGCGATCGCTGGAAAAAGTGCCGGGTATCGGCCCAATGCTGGCGGCCTCAATCTTGAACACCAAGGTGCTGCTCGCCGCGGAAAAAGAGCTGGCCTATGTGCGCAAGCAGAAATTGCGCATGCTCTTCTACCTCGATGCGGATTATCCAGCGC